>JAEXXW010000524.1 GCA_023405565.1 Pseudomonadota bacterium | reverse complement strand
ACGCGGCTCTTGATCGTGCCGACCGCGCATTCGCAGATGTCGGCCGCTTCCTCATACGAGAAGCCTGACGCGCCAACGAGGATGAGCGCCTCGCGCTGCTCCGCCGGCAATTGAGCAAGAGCAGCCCTGAATTCCTGGAATTCGACCCGGCCGATCTGGTCCGGATGCGATTTCAGCGTTTCCGCGAAACTGCCATCCGTATCCTCCACCTCACGACGCCGCTTGCGGTATTCCGACCGGAAGAGGTTGCGCAGGATGGTGAACAACCAGGCCGGCATGTTGGTGCCAGGCTGGAACGAATGGATATTGGCGAAGGCGCGGAGGATGGTTTCCTGCACCAGATCGTCGGCGCGATCGACGTTGCCGGACAGCGATATGGCGAACGCGCGCAAGCTCGGAATGGCTGCCAGGATCTGATCGCGCAGAACTGGATCGACATTCATTCGGATTTGCCCTCCGACGGCTTGTCGAGTTGCTTGAGCAGCTCCGCAAAACGGTCCGGCACACCCTCCTGCACCACGTCGTCATAAATGGCGCGGAGCTGCTGGCCGATCTTGGATTGTATTTCCCGGTTAAGACCGGAAGCATTTTTCTGGTTTGGGGCGTCCGGCTGCATGGATGGAGAAGATCCTGGTTTGCGTGTTCTCATTTCGTCCTCGCCCGGCGTTTGTCGGCACGGGTCCCCCAATACGATGCGTAATGCCGCATTATTTAAAAGGTTCCGCGATCGGGAACTTTTTTTGATAAGATACGTTGAAGAGCAGATTTCAGGCCCAACGGGAGGGATTTTCGTGTCCGCTTCTCAAGCTATCGCTCCGTATCTGCCGTTTCTGCGCCGCTACGCCCGGGCGCTGACGGGCAATCAAGCCTCCGGTGACGCCTATGTCGCGGCGGCCCTGGAGGCGCTGATTGAAGATACCTCCGTGTTGGATACCGCCTCATCGCCCCGCGTGGCTCTCTATCGCCTGTTCAGCAAAATCTGGAATTCGGTCGTGGTTAACGCCAAAGGCGGACCCGACGATAATACCTTGCCGGCGGAGCAGCGGCTGAGCCAGATAACGCCGCAGCCGCGTCAGGCGTTCCTTCTCGTCGCACTTGAAGGCTTCTCGGAAGCGGATGCGGCGACCATTCTCGATGTCGATATTCCAACCCTCCGTCATCTGGTCGAGGAATCGGGTCGGGAGCTTGCGGCTGAAATCGCGACCGACGTCCTGATCATCGAGGACGAGCCGTTCATCGCCATGGATCTTGAGGGGCTGGTGGAGAGCCTCGGTCACCGTGTGCTGGGTGTCGCCCGCACGCATTCCGAAGCTGTCACGTTGGCCAAGGCCAAACGGCCGGGCCTGATCCTCGCCGATATCCAGTTGGCGGATGGTAGTTCGGGTCTCGATGCGGTCAACGAGCTGCTCCGCTCTTTCGAAGTGCCGGTGATTTTCATCACGGCCTATCCGGAGCGCTTCCTCACCGGTGAACGTCCGGAGCCGGCCTTCCTGATCGCCAAGCCTTTCCAGCCGGCCACCGTATCGGCGGTGATCAGCCAGGCCCTGTTCTTCGAACGCAATGCGCGCCGGCGCGAGCGCCGCGCATCCTGAAGACAAAGATCGATTTGAGGGAGCACCGAGGACAAACGGCCGGGCATCTGTCCGGCCGTTTCTTTTGCGGGAAGCGTCCCAAATCCTGATGTAAGTTCAATGCTTCTCAGCCGTCTTGCGCGAGCCCATCGAGAAACCCCGCAGAAGGGCTTCGAACACCATCGCAATGCGCTGATCGCGCGTCATATGGGCCGTTTCCGTTGCAGCCGCGTCCAGAGGCGAGGTCGCGGAGGCCGTGCTCCGTCCGATCACACGCGGTGCGAAATAGCCAGCCACCGCGATCGCCAGGAGCGCAGCCGCTATGATCGCGCGCGCAAGGACCGGACCGAGTGCGGCCTCCAGCGCCAACATCGCTGCCGACGCTCCGTAAAATAGCGCACCGATCGCCGCCGCAATGGCAACAATAATCGAAACCATTTGACGGCGGAGCGCCGTGACGGGACCGTCCAGCGCATGGCCGACGAAATCGGAAATGGACACGGTCGTTACTCCCGCGGGCGGACGAGACCCGCGATGAAACCGATCCCTGCCGCGATCGCCAATGTGAGGAACGGGCGGTGGTCAATTTCGGTGGCAATCCGCTTGAGCGCTTGATTGCCGAACCTTGCGACTTCGTCGCTGGCTGTCCTTGCAGAATCCTGCATGCGCCCTGTCATCTGGCCGGTCAGACCGGAAATCGCTTTGTGCATGACATCGGTTGCGCCTTCTGCTGCATGCGCTGCGCTTTGCTTGCTGATGCGATTCAGGCGATCGATCTTGGCTTCCAGCGAAGCGATCATGTCGTCAATTTCGGCCCGCATGGCGGCAACATCGTCTGCAACGGCCTCTCTCATGATACCGCGAGCGCGCGATATCGCCGTTTTACGCCGGCGCTGTGCGGAGCCGTTTCTGCGACGGATCTTTCTCGTCGCCGTTTCCATCTGAGCTTGCCCTCGTGCCATTGCAGCATCCTCCACGCTTCCATGTCGATGAATTCGATTTGGCCAACGCGGAGGAACTTGCATTGTTCCGAATGCGTTCGTTGCGGCGCTCATGCAGGTGCGAACGCATGAAAAAAAGGCGCGGCCGGCAACCGTGCCGACCACGCCATTAATCCAGCCGACCGAGCACGAGGGGGAGGGGATGACGGCCGGCTGTTGAGCTAATGCACTTACAACAAAGTTCGTTCCGCGCTTTCTAAGTCGGTGCGCCGCTTTCTGAAAATTCATACTAAGCCTCTGGAAACCTTGAGCCTCTTTGGCGTTGGAACCGCGTGAAGGAGACGCCGTTATTGTCGACGCGCAGTCTGGATCTTCCCGTCGTCGACCTTGAACGGTATGAGATATCCACGGCTAAGAGCCATGAGCGGCCGCCGGCGAAAGCTAGAATCATTGGTGAGAAACGTGCGGGGGCAGAAGCAAGGACATAAACAAGGACGAAAAGGCGCAAAGCCTGTGCGCAAATCGTCGTCAGGAAACAAAACGGCTACCGTGGGGCGCGCGTTGTCATCGCACGCGAGAAAATCACCCAGCGCAAAGCGAGCCTCGCGCAAGTCAGGCGTGCTGAGCGAAAAGGCGCGCCTCCTCGATCAATTGGAGCACGAACGCCTGCGGCATGCGGAGACACGGCGGAAGCTGAAACAGGCGCGCGCAGAAGCCGGGCGCCAAGCCGCCGCGTGCCACGAACTGAAAGAGAGGTTCGAAGCCGCGTTGCGCGGCGCTCAGATCCATGCCTTTTCGCAAGATCGGGATCTTCGCTATCTGTGGATTGCAGGGCCTCATGGTGATGATGCGGCCACCCGCATGGTCGGCAAGACGGACGAAGAGCTTTGGTCTTCGCCTGAATTGCAGGTCGCGATCGCAGCCAAGCGCCGGGTGCTGGACACGGGCATTTCCGAGGATTGTGAAGTGTCCTTCATCACACCTGAGCGCCGTGCATTATTCGCGCTTCACATCGATCCCGTCTTTGATGCCGACCGGTCAGTCAAAGGCATCCTCTGCTCTGGCGTCGATATCAGTCGTATCCGATCGATGGAGAGCGAACAGCGGCAACTGAATGAAGAGCTCGCCACCGC
>JAEXXW010000512.1 GCA_023405565.1 Pseudomonadota bacterium | reverse complement strand
CGATCTGCTCGATGCACTGGGCCGTTTCGCGCCGCCGCCGCGCGATCAGAAGGCGGACAAGCGCACGGTCGGCGCGGAAGAGCCGCGCATGTCGGCCTTCGTGTTCAAGATCCAGGCGAATATGGATCCGAACCATCGTGACCGTATCGCCTTTGCGCGGCTCTGCTCCGGCAAGCTGACGCGCGGCATGAAGGTCAAGCAGATCCGTACCGGCAAATCGATCGCGCTCAATGCACCGCAATTCTTCTTTGCGAAAGACCGCTCCGTGGCGGACGAAGCTTATGCGGGCGACGTGGTCGGCATTCCCAATCACGGGTCTGTCCGTATCGGCGACACACTGACCGAAGGCGAGGACCTGAACTTCGTCGGCGTGCCAAGCTTCGCGCCGGAAATCCTGCGCCGGGTGCGGTTGCCGGACGCGATGAAGGCCAAGAAACTGAAGGAAGCGCTTCAGCAGCTTGCGGAAGAGGGCGTCGTGCAGGTCTTCCGCCCGCATGATGGCTCACCCGCTTTGGTTGGCGTCGTCGGGCCGCTGCAACTCGACGTGCTGCGCGTGCGGCTGATGGACGAATACGGCCTTGAAGTGAGCTGGGACGTCAGCGAATTCACACTGGCGCGCTGGATTTCCTCGGACGATCCGAAGGCATTCGACACCTTCGTGCGGTCCAACGCATCGAGCGTTGCTGACGATCTCGACGGCGATCCGGTATTTCTGGCGCGCAACCAGTTCAATCTCGACTACACGCGAGAGCGCGCCCCGGGAATGGCGTTCGCCGACATCAAGGATGTGAAAAAGCCAGTCGGCGCTTGAGCGTGACCTTCAGGGCCTGTCAGATTTGACAGGTCCGACAATCGCGGTGCGCTTTTTTACATTTTCGTCATAATCGCACCGCAATCGGAGCCGCTGGCATACTCCGTTGGCAAGGGGACGGGACTTTTCTATGTCAGTTGCAAAGTTCGCGCTGCAGGTCTGGCTGCGGCGTTTTTGGCCGGTCATCGTCCTCTTTCTTGTGGCGCAGACACTGGTCCGTATCGGGCTTGCCATCACATCCGGCAGCGCATTCATCGACACCGGATGGGACGCCATCCGGCCGTTTGTCATCGGCCTGTGGTTCGACATCGCCGTTCTGCTGATCGCGCTTTTGCCTGGCACGATCTATTGGGCGCTGCTGCCAGCGTCGTGGCGCGGCGGCCGCGCCGATCGTCTTGCAACCTATGCCGGTTTTGCCCTCGTCGCCTTCGCGATCGGCTTCACGATGATCGGCGAGGCGCTGTTCTGGAACGAATTCACCTCGCGCTTCAACTTCATCGCCGTCGACTATCTCGTCTATACGCGCGAGGTCGCCGGCAATATCTGGGAATCCTATCCAGTCGGCAAAATGCTGGCCGCACTTTCGTCCGCGGCCCTGCTTCTGACGTGGCTGATGCGCCGTCCGCTCCGGGCGCAACCGGACAATCTGTCGTTCGCCGGCCGTGCCTGCGTCGTCGCCGGGCTCGGCGCGGCAGCCTTTCTTGTGAACGACCTGCCCAAGTCGAGCTGGACCGAAGTCAGCAGCAACGCCTATGCCAACGAGCTGTCCGAGAACGGCTATTACTCACTGGTCCGCGCCTTTTTCCGCAACGAGATCGACTATCGCCGTTTCTATATCGTCGAGAACGAGCAAAGGGTGAATGACCACATTCGCCAGCTCGTTGCGTCATCGAATGCAAGCTTCGTAACGCAAAGTCCTGGCGATGTGACGCGCGACATCATCCAGTCCGGATCGCCGCTGAAAAAGAATGTCGTCCTCGTCACGATCGAGAGCCTGAGCGCCAGTTTCATGGCGCATTTTGGCAACCGGAATGAATTGACGCCAAACCTTGATGCTCTGGCTGATCAATCGACCTTCTTCACCAACATGCTGGCGACCGGCACGCGCACGGTGCGGGGACTCGAAGCGGTCACATTGTCGGTGCCGCCGACACCCGGCCAATCCATCCTGCGGCGGCCAGGAAACGAGAAGCTGTTCTCGCTTGGTTCGGTGCTGCGCGAGCGCGGCTACGACACGACGTATCTCTATGGCGGCAATGGCTATTTCGACAACATGAATGCCTTCTTCGGCAACAATGGATACAAGGTCATCGATCAGAAGCAGCTCGCACCGTCGGAGATCACATTCTCCAATGCGTGGGGCGTCTGCGATGAAGACCTGTTTGCGCGCGCGCTGAAAGAAGCCGACGCGTCCTTTGCGGCCGGACACAAATTCTTCCAGCACGTCATGACGGTGTCCAATCACAGGCCCTTCACTTATCCGGCTGGCCGGATCGCGGCTCCGCACGGAAACACCGCGCCCGGTCTCGCCGACCGGACACTGACGAAATATGTCGAGCAGACGCGCGAGGGCGGCGTCCGCTACACCGATTATGCGATCGGCAAGTTTCTGGAACAGGCGCGCACGAAACCGTGGTTCAAGGATACGCTGTTCGTTTTCGTCGCCGATCATACGGCCTCGTCGGCCGGCCGGATCGAAGTCGATCCGAGCGCCTACCATATCCCGGCGATTTTCTACGCACCGGACTTCGTTGCGCCCCGCCGGATCGATCGGCTGGTCAGCCAGATCGATATCGCGCCAAGTATCCTAAGCGCGCTGCGCCTGAGCTATCGCAGCCGGTTCATCGGTCAGGACCAGTTCGGCGCGGAGGGGCCAGCCCGTGCCTTTATTTCCAATTACCAGAAGGTGGCGCTGGTGCGCGGAGACTCGATAGCCCTATTGGGGCCGCGCCGCGACGTGAAAGGTTTTGTCGGTAGCGAGCCGGCGGACAAGTCTCGCCTCGACAAGGCATTGCTGTTCGACGCCATCACCTATTATCAGCACGCCTCGGGCTGGCACACCCGTTTTGCCGGAACGAGCTCCATTCCGCAGGGTGGCCCGGGCGATTGAAGCGTTACCGGAAGGGCTTGCTCAGATAGCGCGAGCCCTTCAATCCGTAACGCCAGGGCAGTTCGGCCGCTTTGGTGATGCCGATGCGGACGCCCTTGATGACGTCGCAATCTGACGACCGCGCGCGTAGTTCGAAGGGGTGTTTGTCGAGCGGCAGGCCGTCGTGCTCGCGGGTGATGCCGAGCGCTTCGCACAGGCGGCCGGGCCCGGAACACAAAAGCCGTTCGTCGTCGAGCTTGCGACGCTGCTTCATCGTGGCGATGCCTTCAGTTGGCTGGATCGCCCGTATCAGGATGGCGCTGGCCGATCCCGCTTTCTCGCAGACGAAGTTCATGCACCAGTGGATGCCGTAGGAGCGGTAGACATAGGCAAAGCCGGGCGGCCCGAACATCACCGCGTTGCGCACCGTCTGGCCATTGAAGGAATGGGCGGCCGGATCGGTGTGGTGATAGGCCTCCACCTCGACGATGATTCCGCCGATGCCGTCGAACAGAAAGGTCGCGCCGATCAGATCGGGAGCGACCTCATGGACCGAGCGATCGAAGAAGGAACGGGGCAGGCGGCGGGGCATGAACCACATTTAGTCCGGGCGCCGCGTCAAAGGCGAGATCATTCGTCACTCCGGTCACGACTGCGCGTGCTCGGAATGCAGCGTGGAACAGGAAGGCTGATTCGCCGGTTGGCCATGTCATGCGACGGAGGCGACCATGAAGGTACGGAGTGGTTTCGGACAGCCGATCCCGGCCAGTCCGGCGGAGCGGGCTTCGATCAGGGCGCTCAAAAAATGGCTTCTGGCGGAGCCGGGAGAGAGTGCGTTGCAGGATGAGATTGTCCGGCTGCGGATTGCCGACGCCATTGGCCGGTTCGCGGCGGGCAAGCTGTTACGGAAGGCCACGAAGCCGCGGCGTCGCCTGCCTAAGTCTCCACAGATTTGAAGCCGGATATTGGAGCTCCGACGGAACTCCTTGAAAAGTTGGATGAACGGGTTTTGCTGGCTCCGAGCGCTTCTTCAAGTGCGATGATAAGATTGAGTGCGCGCCAGGGCAGCCCATCGGATGTGATCACGAGTCTCGTCTGCGGCCAGCGATCGCCGACCTCGCAGACGAGATCGATTCCGTCCGTCCGGCCGGCGAGACGGATGCCAGTCAGGAGAAAGACCTGCCGGTCGCCCACGGTGTCTTCATCATCTTCATTGCTGCTTCGCCGCTGTCGCAATCGATGACCTTAACTTCGGATTCCTCCAGGATCGTGCCGATCAATTCGCGTTGATCGTTGTCGTCGTCCACCACGAACGCGACCGGACCGCGACGTGTCTTGTTGGGATGGATTGTGCCTGAGACGGTCTGATGCCTGGGCTCTTCCCTTGCCTGAAGCGTGTTGTTGCCAATGCATGGGCCCGAGCCACCGTCCGCCGACATGTCGCCATTTGGGACAAGCATGTCAGTGCGGGGTGTTGCTCTGTCGCTTGTTTTGTGGCTTCCGCGTCACACATTAGGGACATTTGAAGCTAGACCCCTTGATGCCGCGATTTGGCCATAGGCCTCGCCGACACGAAGCGTAAGAAATAAACGCATTGCCGGTTACGTGTTTGCGCGTTGAGGGGCAGGGGAGCCAGTCGAGTACATTATGGACGCCAAGACCAATCTGAAAGCCAAGCTGCCCAGCCGCCACGTCACCGAAGGTCCCGAACGGGCGCCGCACCGGTCCTATCTTTATGCCATGGGCCTGACGACGGCCCAGATTCACCAGCCGCTGGTTGGTGTCGCCTCCTGCTGGAATGAAGCTGCTCCCTGCAACATATCGCTGATGCGTCAGGCGCAGGCGGTGAAGAAGGGCGTGTCGTCAGCCGGTGGTACGCCACGCGAATTCTGCACCATCACTGTCACCGACGGCATTGCCATGGGTCATGGCGGCATGCGTGCATCGCTGCCGTCGCGCGAAGTCATCGCCGATTCCGTCGAACTGACGATGCGCGGCCATGCTTACGACGCGTTGGTCGGTCTTGCCGGTTGCGATAAATCACTGCCGGGCATGATGATGGCCATGGTGCGTTTGAACGTGCCGTCGATCTTCATCTATGGCGGCTCGATCCTGCCGGGCACCTTCAAGGGCCGTCCGGTCACGGTCCAGGACGTGTTCGAAGCTGTCGGCAAGCATTCGGTCGGCGCCATGACCGATGAAGACTTGCATGGCCTCGAGCAGGCCGCCTGTCCGTCGGCCGGTGCCTGCGGTGCGCAATTCACCGCCAACACGATGGCGATGGTCTCGGAAGCGATCGGCCTTGCATTGCCATACTCGGCCGGTGCTCCGGCGCCTTACGAAATCCGCGACTCGTTCTGCATGACGGCCGGTGAAAAGGTCATGGACCTCGTGCTCTCCGGCTTGCGTCCTCGCGATATCGTGACCCGCAAGGCGCTCGAGAATGCAGCGGCAACAGTCGCCGCATCCGGCGGTTCGACCAATGCTGCGTTGCATCTTCCCGCCATCGCGAACGAAGCCGGTATTGAATTTACCCTGTTCGATGTCGCCGAGGTCTTCAAAAGGACACCATATATCGCGGATTTGAAACCGGGCGGCCGTTATGTCGCCAAGGATTTGTTCGAAGCAGGCGGCATACCGCTGGTGATGAAGGCGCTGCTTGATGGCGGTTATCTGCACGGCGACTGCATGACCGTCACCGGGCGTACCATCGCTGAGAACCTGAAATCCGTGAAGTGGAATCCTGATCAGGACGTTGTGCGTTCCGCCTCCAAGCCGATTACGGTGACGGGTGGTGTTGTGGGTCTGAAAGGGAATCTCGCGCCGGAAGGTGCGATCGTGAAAGTCGCCGGTATGGCTAATCTGAAGTTTACCGGTCCGGCCCGCTGCTTCGATGGTGAAGAAGCCTGTTTCGACGCTGTCAAAAATCGCAAATACAAGGAAGGCGAAGTTCTCGTCATCCGCTATGAGGGACCGCGCGGCGGTCCTGGCATGCGCGAGATGCTGCAGACCACAGCCGCATTGTACGGTCAGGGCATGGGTGACAAGGTTGCACTCATCACCGATGGACGCTTCTCCGGCGCGACGCGCGGTTTCTGCGTCGGCCATGTCGGTCCGGAAGCCGCCATCGGCGGACCGATCGCGCTGCTGCGCGACGGCGACATCATCGAACTCGATGCCGAGCAGGGTCTGCTGAATGTGAAGCTGTCGGGCGAGGAGCTTGCCAAGCGCCAAGCGGAATGGAAGCCGCGCAGCAACGATCACGGTTCTGGTTATCTCTGGAAATACGCGCAGCAGGTGGGACCGGCGGTCAGTGGCGCCGTCACGCACCCGGG
>JAEXXW010000495.1 GCA_023405565.1 Pseudomonadota bacterium | reverse complement strand
GTCTTCTGGTGGGTTCAAGCTTTCGCCCGGAGCCACCGCGCGCATCGCGGAGATGTCCGACGTACAAAACTCGTTGCCCGTCGCCAGGACAACAATATCACCCTCATGGATAGCACCATCAGCGAGCGCAGCTTTTACACCAGAGCCGTCATGTGCGATGGAAACACATTCGCCCTGAATAATGTGCAATCGCCCCGGTGAATTATCCTCGGAAATCAGCGGTTCCAGCAGGCTGCCGACATAGTGTCCATAAACCGGCCTTGGAACAAAGCAAAACCGATCGGGGGATGGCAATTGCTCCGCTATACCCGACGATGCGAGCCAGCGCAGGAAATGATCCGGATCGTCCTGAAAAGCGCTCATGTTTGAAGCACGCACATTCAGAAGATGCTTGGAGTTGGCGGTGCCATAGGCGATTCCGCTTCCAACCTGCGAACGCTTTTCGATCAGCGTGACGCGAATATCAGGCGCACCATCTTTCAGAAGATGGCAGGCCAGAAGCACACCGCTCGCACCACCACCAACAATGATCACATGCGTCGTAAGACCGAGCGCCATAGTCCCCCCAATTCGTTCCGAAGTAACTACGCCCGGACGGCTTCGATGCTGAGTGATCGGGCTACAGTGAGCATGGAGTCCGTGTTGATCATCATTGGCAGCTCCCCACGCCTCACCGATATTCGTATTCAGATCAAGTTAGTCATATTTGCAGAGAAAATAAAACCCCCTTTTCGTCCAGGGCAGCGGTATTATTTTATAAAAACTGTGGAGTAAGGGCGGATATTCGAGCTTAGGACAATGGCTTATGCCGCCAAAATGAAATGGCGTTGACCGCTGCCGATCTGGAGCTTGCCGGCGTCGGACAGATGCTCCCTCAAAGATGCTGCTCCCAATGGATATCAGATCGCCGCAAACTCGATATCGAGCGCGCCATGCCACAGCACATGCTCGCCCATCTTCCTCAAGAGATTACGATCGCCTTCAATCGTCATAAAATGATTGCCGGCGAGCTGGCCGACTTTGCTGCTGAAGCTGAGCGCACCATAGGCAATCAGGATTTCGGTTTCGCTGATCCCGCCGGGATGAACGATGATCTCACCCGGCGCCGGATGACTGGTCGCATTCTCGTAGGTCAAACCGAGATCGAGCCCGCCAAGCGGGATCCAGACCCCCTCGCCACTCCAGCGCACATGGATGATCTTCTTGCGATACGGCAGCAATGATCGAAAGATCGCACATGTCTTCGGTGCCGCGTCCATTTCAAGTTTCGCCCTGAAACTGAAATCACCAGCTTTGATGGCGATGTGCGTCATACGTTGTTCCTTTTGCATCCGCTTTAATTGTTACTGTTCATCATTGTGCCGTGCCTTACAGGCTGCTGCACGCATACGGGCATAGACGCTGAAAGATCCAATATCGCCAAGCGATATAGAGAGAAAGCCATCACAATCGCGAGCAAGATGGCCAGATATCAGACGGGTCCGGACATTGCACGAACAAGTATACAAAACGGCAACTTTGCTTGCGTCATAGGCACTCTTATTAATTTCTGCCGATCCCTTAGGCGCGAGGCAACCATAAAGCGCGGCCGTTCAGGCCGAAAGCCAATGGCACAACCTTTGCTGGCTGTTTTGTTGTCTCAAAGCGTGGCCCGGCCGCGGTTATTCCGACCGCACCTCACGCTGGCGCGGAGTAATTTTCATGACATTCAAGTTTGGACGCCGTGCGGCTCTGTTCAGCCTCTTCGCAGCCGCAATCGGGACCGCCAGTCCGGCACTGGCGCAATCGCTGACGCCCATTCGCTTTACCCTCGATTTCAAGCTGCAAGGGATTCACGCCTGGTATTACGTCGCGCAGGAGAAAGGCTATTTCAAAGCCGAGGGCCTCGACGTCAAGATTGACCAGGGCGAAGGCTCTGCCGCGACCATCACCCGCATCATGTCAGGCGCCTATGACGCCGGCTTCGGGGACATGAATGCCATCATCCAGCAGGCAGCGAGCAAGCCAGGCGAAGCGCCGGTGATGGTCTATCAGATCTACAACCGCCCGCCATTCGTGATCGTCACCAAGGCAAGCGGGCCGATCAAGACCATCAAGGATATCGAAGGCAAAAAGCTTGGCGGTCCTGCCGGAAGCGCAACGCTGCGCCTGCTGCCCAGCTTTGCCAAGGTGAACAATCTCGACATTTCGAAGGTCGAAATCCTGAACATGGCCCCCAACCTGCAGGAGCAGATGCTGATCCAGGGACAGGTGGATGCCTCGCTCGTCTTCAACGTCACGAGCTACATGAACATCCTTCAGCAGAAGCAGGATCCGGACAAGGATTATCGCTGGTTCAACTATGGTGACTACGGTCTCGACCTTTATTCCAATGGCATCATGGTCTCGCAGAAGCTGCTGAAGGACAATCCAAAGGCGGTGGCGGGCCTCGTCCGCGCGATCAACAAGGCATTGAAGGACGTCATTGCAGATCCGGCATCGGGCGTTGCGACGCTGACCAAAGTCGAGCCGCTGATTAACGCCGATGTCGAAACCAAGCGAATTGTCTATGCCCTCGGACATCTGATGAATGCACCGGAAGCGACCGAGCTGGGCATGGGCGACCTGAAGGACGACAAGCTGACACGTTCAATCGGCACGATCGCCGAAGCCTATGATCTCAAGGTCAAGCCGACTGCAGCGGATGTGTTCAATCGTTCCTTCCTGCCGGAGAAGGCAGACCGCAACTTTGCGCCGAAAACGAATTGAGCGGCTCGCATAAGCCGCGTGTTCCGGGGCGTACAGGTCATGCCCCGGACACTGCAGAGGCTCTCGTCACATCGGCGACGGGCATGACCGGGATTTGAAGTGACAATCAAAACGCTCATCCGCGGCGGTCGCGTCTATGACCGCACAGGCGATATTCATCGCCCGGCCATCCGCGATGTCATCGTCGAGAGCGATCGCATTTTATCCGTTGTGCCGGAAGGAAGCCCGGCCGCAGCAGAACTCCTGCAGGCGGCGGATAGCGGGCGGCCCGGCGCCAAGGTGATCGACGCCAACGGGATGCTGGTGATCCCCGGCCTCGTCAACGCGCATTACCATTCCTACGACGTCCTTTCGAAGGGTCGTTTCGAGGACATGCCTTTCGACATCTGGATGCTGCATTCTCAGCCCGCGCATTGGGGCAAACGAAGTGCGGCGGAACTCCGCGCACGAACATTGCTCGGCGCGCTCGAGGCCTTGCGGCACGGGATCACCACGATCCAGGACATGAATTCGCTCGTCCCGCAGGACGAGGAGACGCTCGATATCATTCTGTCGGCTTACGAGGAGGTCGGCATCCGGGTGGTGTTCTCCATCGCGGTGCGCGACTTGGCCTCGCTCGACATCGAACCGTTCATGCCGGCCGGTGTGCCCGATGCGGTGAAGGAGATCATCGGCGGCAAGCCGGGCGACGCGAGGTCCGATATCGCCTTCATCCGTGTTCAGCTTGCGCGTCGCAATCCCTTGCCGCCGCGGCTGCATTGGGCCATCGGCCCGTCCGGTCCGCAACGCTGCTCGCAGGAATTGCTGGAAGGTCTGGCGGCCATTTCGGCCGAATTCGATCTGCCGGTTCTGACGCACACCTATGAGACGCGGGCACAATTGGCCAAGGCGCGCACAGTCTATGACAAGTTCGGTGGCTCGTATCTGCATTACATGCGCGATATCGGTCTGCTCACGCATCGCACGACGCTGGCCCATGGCGTGTACCTGACGCGGCCGGAAATCGATCTCCTTGCCGAGACCGGAGCCGGCGTCGTCCACAACCCGATGTCGAATCTGAAGCTCAAGAATGGCGTTGCGCCGTTGATCGATTACAAGCGGGCTGGCGTCAATCTCGCGCTGGGCTGCGACAATTGCAGTTGCAGCGATTGCCAGAATCTCTTTCAGGCAATGAAGATGTACGCCTTGCTGGCGCAGGGCATGGATGGAGAGCCATCGGGCATTCTCGCCTGCGATGCGATCGACGCAGCAACCGTGAATGGTGCGCGGGCCGTCGGCCTCTCCGGGCAAGTCGGCGAGATCAAAGCCGGCATGAAAGCAGATCTTGCGCTGATCGATCTTTCCGATTTCGCCTATCAGCCGTTCAACAGCGCCGCACGCCAGATGGTCTACAGCGAATCCGGACGCGCTATTCATACCGTGATGGTGGACGGCGAGATCGTACTGGAGAATGGCGCGCCGACCCGTGTCGACATGAAAGCCTTCCGCGCTGAGCTGATCGGTGTCATGGCGCAAGCGGATAAGGATTTTGCGACGCTCGCAAACCGCCAAGCGGCTGCAACGCCTTATCTGCTCGAGGCAACACGCAATCTGAACAAGGCAGATCTCGGACTGAACCGCTTTTCCGGAACGATCCTGACAAGCGACGAAAGCTGAACGTCAGGCAGAGCCGGGCTTGGCGCTTTGCGCGCGCAGAGCAAGCAAAGATTGCGACAATTGCTCCGCAAATTTCGCCGATGCAACTGGCAGATTACGGCCGCGCAATTGCCCGAGCACCAGATCACCACGTGGCGCGTCGCGTTCATCGATCTCGCGCGTGATGATCCCCCGCTCCTCGTCCGAGAGCGCACCGATCTGGATCTGGAACGAGATCACATTGTCGCGCATGACCAAATGGCGCAGAAACTCGAAGGAATTCGACTGCGCGACAATATCGAAACGGAAATTACCGCGCTCCAGCACTTCATCGAGAAGTTGACGGCCCCCGATCCCCTGCTCGGCCAGAGCAACGGGATAAGGCGCGCAATCGCGCAATCTAATGACCTTTTTCGCCGCAAGCGGATGATGGGACGGCATCACTGCGACCAGCCGCTGTTCGAATAGCATCAACGGCCTAAAGTTCGGCAGATAAGGCGGCCGAAACACCAGAACCAGATCGACCTCATAACTGGCTAGGCTTTCCATCGCGCGATTGTGGTCCTGCACGCGCACGTCGAAATGCACGTAGGGAAAGCGCGCGCGATAGGCGGCCACCTCGCGCGGAAGGAACTCCACTGCCAGGGCCTGGCTAGCGGAAATGCGAACTGTACCCCGCCGCATGCCTTTCAAGTCCTCGATCTGCGAACGAACGCGATCGATATCGGCTGTCTGTTCGCGTACGTAACGCACAAACAATTCACCGGCTGCCGTGAGACGGACGCCGCGAGGACGCCGCTCGAACAGCGGCGTTTCCAGCTCCTCCTCGAGATCCATAATTCGCCGATTGACGGCCGAGGAGGTCACATGGAGCTGCTCGGCAGCCTTACGGATGGACCCGGCGCGGGCGACAGCATCGAAGTAATGTAAAAAGCGCAGATGTTTCATCGGCTTATCAGCGATTCAGGATCGGATGGAGCAAGTGATGCCAAAACGACATCACTCTAGCAAAAAATCGGCGGCAGATAGCAACACTGATCGGCCCTAGCGTCGTGGACAGGTCAGAGCCTGGTTCCAGACCTCCGGGCATGGCGATTGCAGGAAAGCCGACAGCAGGAGCTCCGAATGAAATCCATCCGACATATTCGTCTTGTCCTCGCCGCCATCGCGGCGCTTGCCGGCAGCGTTGCGGTGGCCGCGCCGGCTTCGGCGCAAACCAAGCTCAAGATGGTGCTCAACTGGAAATATCAGGGACCGCAGGGCTGGTTCTTCCTTGCCGATGACCGCGGCTATTTCAAAGCCGAAGGCCTTGAAGTGACGATGGACCAGGGCAACGGTTCGGGCGCGGCCGTGCCACTGGTCGCCAATGGCACTTACGACATCGGCTTCGGCGACATCAATGCATTGATCGAACTCGCCGCCAAGAAACCCGAAGAAGCGCCGGTCGCCGTCTACGTCATGTATAACCAGCCGCCCTTCACCGTGGCGGTGAAATCCGACTCACCGATCAAGGAGCCGAAGGATTTCATCGGCAAGAAGCTCGGCGGTGCGGCCAATGACGGCGCGCTCAAGCTGTTCCCTGCCCTCTGCAAGATGACCAAGATCGATTGCAGCAAGGTCGAAATCACCAACATGCAGCCGAACCTTCGCGAGCAGATGCTGATGCAGGGCCAGGTCGATGGCGTGTTCGGTTATGTCAACACCATTCGCTTCTCCGCCAAACTGATCGGCGTCGGCGACGACAAGCTGCGCTACATCAACTTCGGCGATTACGGCATGGATCTGTATTCCAACGCCATCATCGTCTCCAAAAAGCTGGTCAAGGAAAATCCCAAGGCCGTTGCCGGCCTGGTCCGCGCGATCAACAAGGGCCTGGTCGACTCGATCAAGGAACCGGATGCTTCGGTCGCCGCCGTGGCCAAGCGCGAACCGCTGATCAAGACGCCGGTCGAGCGCGAACGCTTCGACGCCACGCTGAAGGATGAAATGAACCATCCGGAAATCGCCAAGATCGGCTTGGGCAATGTCGACATCGAGCGCCTGAAGAAGTCGATCGACATCCTGGTCGAAGCCAACAGCCTGCCGCGCAAGCCGGCCGTCGAGGAAATCTTCAATCCGGCTTTCCTGCCGCCGGTCGCTGATCTGCCGAAGAAGGTGAACTGAACCACCTCACCTGCCCTCATCCTTCGAGACGCACGGCTTTGCCACGCTTCTCAGGATGAGGCTCCACCAATTACTCGACCACAAAAGCCATCCTCGTCCTGAGGAGCGCGACTTAAAGCCGCGCGTCTCAAAGGACGAAAGACAAGAAAAGCCGGGACGACTGACGATGGAACTAGGATTGAAAGACAAGGTTACGGTGATCACCGGACCAGCAAAGGGAATGGGCGCTGCGATCTCCCTCGCCTTCGCAGCGGAAGGCGCGAAACTGGCGCTGATCGGACGTGACACCAAGGCGATCGAGCCCGTCGCGAAGGACGCGAGAGACGCCGGCGTCGCCGTCATCGTCGTGCCGTGCGACCTCACCAAGCCCGATCAATGTGACAAGGCCGCCGATGAAACACGCAAGGCCTTCGGCCGCATCGATATTCTTGTGAATGTCGCTGGTGGCTCTGGTCCCGTTGGCAAGACAGGCGCCGAGACGACGCCGGAAGAGTTCGACGAGATCGTCACGCTGAACATGAATGGCTGCTTCCACACCATGCGTAGCGTGGTGCCAACGATGATCGCGCAAAAATACGGCAAGATCGTCAATGTCGGTGGCACCTTCGGCATGCGCGGACGCGCCGGCCGCATGGCCTATTCAGCGTCCAAGTGGGGCCTGCGCGGCATCACCAAGAGCTTCGCGCTCGAAATCGGCCAGCACAATATCAATGTCAATTGCGTAGCACCGGGCATGGTCGACGGTCCGCGCTTTCGCGAGAAGGTCTGCGCTGACATGGCCAGGCGGCTGAACATCACGCTGGAAGAAGCGATGGAGCGTCACGCCGCCGACTACGCACTCAAACGCGTGACGCTCGACAATGACGTCGCCAACGCCTGCCTGTTCCTGGCCAGCGATGTCTCCCGCCAGATCACCGGCGTCGATCTTCCGGTCGATGGCGGCTGGGCGATGTTGTGAGGCGCCCATGACAGTCACAGCAGACCTTGTCATTCATAGCGGCATCGTCGTCACGCCGGATTCCGCTGTACCGGCCAGCGTCGCCATCAAGGATGAAAAGATCATCGCCGTCGGTGCCGCCGAAGCGATGCCCGCCGCGAAGGAAACGCTCGACGCAAAGGGCCTGCACATCCTGCCCGGCGCGATCGATGTACATGTGCATTTCCGCGATCCCGGCTATCCGAACAAGGAAGACTGGGAGAGCGGCACCGCTGCTGCGGCCTTCGGCGGTGTGACCACCGTGTTCGACATGCCGAACACGATCCCGCCGACTGGAACCGCCGAGATCCTTGCTGCCAAGCACAAGATCGCCGCCGAGAAGGCGCATGTCGATTTCGGGCTGTATGGCCTGCTCGGCGACGACACGATCGAGAACGTTCCCGATCTCGTGAAGGGCGGCGTGATCGGCTTCAAGCTCTACATGGGCAACACCTTCGGCAAGATCCCCTCACCGTCCACCGGCGCGATGCTGGAAGCCTTCGAGGTCGTGGCCGAAACCGGCAAGCGCATTTCATTGCATGCCGAAACCAACACCATCATGGAGCGGCGGCAGACACGGCTGACCCAGGCGGGGCGCCACGATCCGCTCGCGCATATTGCCTCGCGGCCGGCTGTCGTTGCCATCGAAGCGGTGAGCCGCGCCTGCATTCTGTCGGAATGGACCGGTGCGCGCATTCACATCCTGCACATCTCGTCCGCCGACGAGCTTCGTCCTTTGCGCGAAGCCAAGGCGCGCGGG
>JAEXXW010000454.1 GCA_023405565.1 Pseudomonadota bacterium | reverse complement strand
CCACGGTGATGCATGCCGCAACCAACCATCTCGTCGATGCGCTGCTGGCTCTTATCCTCATGGTTGGTGGCGTCATCGGTGCACAATTCGGCGCCCGCGCCGGGCAGAACATGAAAGCCGAACGGCTGCGGCTCCTGCTCGGCCTTCTGGTGCTGGGCGTCGGCATCCGCTTCGCCATCGATATCCTGGTTCAGCCGACCGAGCTGTTCTCACTCCGCTTCGCGGGAGGCGGCTGATGACACGCATCGCGGCTCTCATCCTCGGACTTCTGATGCTGGCGATATCGCCGGCCTCCGCGGAACGTCTGATCACCTCGCTCAGCAGCCATCAGGTGCTGGTCTCATCGAGCTTCACCGGCACCGAGCTTGTGCTGTTCGGCGCGATCGAACGAGATGGCGCAACAACCTTTCCGCGCAAAAGTGGCTACAACATCATCGTCACCGTGTCGGGCCCGCGCGAAACACTGGTCGTGCGCCGCAAGGATCGCATGGCTGGCATCTGGACCCATGTGGAATCCAATTCATTCCTCGATGCACCGCTCTATCTCGCCGTGCTCAGCAACAAGCCGGTGGACGAGATCGCGCCGGCCGAGATGCTGCGTCGCATGGATATCGGGATGAATGTCGTCCCTCGGGTCCACGTCGCGGCCGGCATCGAATCCGGGGAAGAGACATTCCGCGAAGCGCTGATCCGCCTGCGCCAGCAGCGGCGTCTTTATATCGACGATCCGGCGGGCGTGACCTTCATCACGCCGACCTTGTTCCGGGCCACGATACGCTTGCCTGCCGAGTCGCCTGTCGGCGTCTATGACGTCGATGTGCGTCTGTTCGCCGACAATGCCAATATCGCCCAGGCCTCATCGGCGCTGGAAGTGGTCAAGGTCGGCATCGAACAATTCATCGTCACCGCAGCGCGCGATCACGGCATCCTGTACGGGCTGTTCACGACGCTGATGGCGTTGCTCACCGGATGGTTCGCCTCGGTCGTATTCCGGCGGGATTAAAAAACGCTCTCGTCATTCCGGGGCGTTGCGAAGCAACGAGCCCGGAATAAACAACATGAACGTCAACCCGGCAGACAGCGCGACGCTTCGACGGCGTAACACCGCGTCGCGCCGAGCATATGCGCGCGGAAGGTCAGCGCACCGAACACATTCATGAACGCCGCCGCGCGGATATTCAGCCCGCCGGTGAAAGCACCAAAAGCCGGCATCACCATGCGCTCGCGATCGACGGCAAAGCATTTGCGGCTGATCGAGCGCCCGCTGGCGATGATGCGTGCCATCGGATGCAGGTGACCGGCGATCTCGCCGCTCTGCCCCTTCGGCTCATGACGGAAGGTCAGCGGACCCACCTTCATCTCCGGCGTGAACACGCCGCCGACGCCAACAGCAGGATCGGGATCGTGATTGCCGGCAATCCAGATCCAGTCACGGCCATTCTGCAGCGCGTTGATCGCATCGCGATCGACATCGCCGAGCCGCTGCGGGCCATCGCCATCATGAAAACTGTCGCCGAGTGCAAACACCGCACGCGGCCGATAACGCATGATGACTTCACACAGACGCGCCAGCGTTGCCGCCGTGTCGTAAGGCGGCAGCAATGCGCCGAAGCGTGCAAAGCTGGAGGCCTTTTCGAAATGCAGATCGGCGACTGCGAGAATACGCTCGGCCGGCCAGTAGATGACCCCGGCCGGATCCACCACGAGCTGCGCGCCGGCCAGATCCACCTCGTCGGTCCGATAATCAGAACCGTTCATTGGCAACGTCGCGACCACGCAAATCCCCCTTCGTAGACATCGCTTCCCTGACAAGCTCGTCCGCAGCTTCAGCAAGCAGTACGTCCGATGCTTCCCCATAAACCGTCTCACGACCGATCTCGAGCATGACCGGCACCGCAAGCGGTGAAACCTGTTCCAGCGGCTTATGAATGATTCGTCCCTGAATACGGGAGAGCATTTCCGAAAGTCGCTTGATATCGAGCAACCCTGTTGCAGCATCGGCACGCGCGGCCCGCAACAACAGATGATCCGGTTGGTGCTTACGCAATACGTCGTAAATAAGGTCCGTTGAGATCGTCACTTGCCGTCGTGTCTTTTCTTTTCCGACTGAACGTCTTTCGATCAAGCCGCCAATAATGGCATTTGTTCGGAAGGTGCGTTTCATTAACGCCGATTCAGCAAGCCATGCTTCTAGATCATCACCAAGCATGTCTTCAGCAAACAATTCCGTGAGCGAAAGTTCATCGCGCTTGATCGCGCGACTGAGATCGCCAAGCCCCCACACCGCCAGCGCATATTCATTGGCAACAAAGCCTAGGGGACGCATGCGCGCGCGCTCGAGCCGACGCGTCAGCAGCATGCCAAGCGTCTGGTGCGCGAGCCGGCCTTCGAAGGGATAGCAAACAAGATAATTTTTTGTTGCACGCGGAAATGTTTCGACAAGCAATTCGCGCGGCCCCGGCAACACCGACCGCCACGTCTGGATTTCCAGCCATTCCCGCACCGGTTGCGGCAGGTGCGGCCATTGCGATGGATCGGCAAGAATGTTGCGCACGCGCGAGGCGAGATAGGTCGAGAGCGGAAACTTGCCGCCCTCGTAGGACGGCACTTTCGGATCCTCGTCCTGCGCGCGCGAGACATAGACCTCGTCTTCTACCATCGTCTCATAACGGAGCACTTCGCCGGCAAAGACGAAAGTGTCGCCGACGCTCAGCGTCTCGACGAAATATTCCTCGACCTCACCGAGAATGCGCCCGCCCCGTCCGATCGGGCCGCTGCGCCCGCTGTTGCCGCCGCGCGACCGCACCAGCCGCACCTTCAGCATCGAGGCTTCGACGATGGTACCGACATTCATGCGATAGGCTTGCGCGAAACGCGGATGGGTGACGCGCCAGCGGCCGGCCTTGTCTTGCCTGATCTTGGCAAAGCGCTCGTAGGCTTTCAGCGCATAGCCGCCGGTGGCAACGAAATCGATCACCGCATCGAAGTCTTCGCGCGTCAGATCGCAATAAGGTGCCGCGCTCTGCACCTCTTCGAACAGCACATCGGCATCGAACGGCTCGCCGCAGGCGGTGCCCAATACATGTTGTGCGAGCACATCGAGCGCGCCGGTCCGCAAGGGCGGCGTGTCCTGCGCCTGCTCCGCCACCGCATCGATGGCAGCCCGGCATTCCAGCACTTCGAAGCGATTGGCGGGCACGAGGATGCCGCGCGAGGGCTCATCGAGCCGGTGATTGGCACGGCCGATCCGTTGCAGCAGACGCGACGAGCCTTTCGGCGCACCGACATTGATGACGAGATCGATATCCCCCCAGTCGATGCCAAGATCGAGCGAGGACGTACACACCACCGCGCGCAATCGCGATTGCGCCATGGCCGCTTCGACCTTGCGGCGCTGCGCGACATCGAGCGAGCCGTGATGCAAGGCGATCGGCAGTGAATCCTCGTTGATGCGCCATAGCTCCTGAAAGATCAGCTCGGCCTGGCTGCGCGTGTTGACGAAAACCAGCGTCGTCTTGTGCTGCTTGATCAGTTCATAGATTTGCGGAAGCGCATGCCGCGCCGAATGCCCCGCCCACGGAATACGCGCTTCGGGATCGCGCGTATCCGGCTCGAGCATCGTCACATGCGGCGCCGCGCCGCCGGTCGCCACGACGAGATCGGCCATCGCCTCGCCCTCGCGCGGCTGCGGCACGAGATAACGGCGAAGGTCATCGGGATCGGCCACCGTTGCCGACAGTCCGATCGTGTGCAGGCCGGGCGCCAGGCGAAACAGCCGCGCCAAATCGAGCGACAGCAGATCGCCACGCTTCGACAACACCAGCGCATGCAATTCATCAAGGATCACGCGCTTCAGCGTACCAAAGAGATACGGCGCATCAGCGGAGGCAAGCAGCAGCGCCAGTTGCTCCGGCGTCGTCAGCAAGATGTCGGGCGGGTCCTTGCGCTGCCGCGTGCGCTTGGAGACGGGCGTATCGCCGGTGCGCGTCTCGATCCGGATCGGCAGGCCCATCTCGGCGACCGGCGTTTCGAGATTGCGGGCAATGTCGACAGCCAGCGCCTTCAGCGGCGAGATGTAGAGCGTGTGCAGCCCTTGCGACCGACGCAGCTTCTTCTCCCCTCCCCCCATGAGCGAAGCGAGTGGTGGGGAGGGGTCGGGGGTGGGGGGTGTTGAGGTGCAATGAGTTTGTCCCCCTACCCCTGACCCCTCCCCACCGCGTTGCGGGGGGAGGGGAAAAGAAGCATCACACCTCTTCTCTCCGCTCAGTTCCACCAGCGTCGGCAAGAAGCCCGCGAGCGTCTTGCCGCCGCCAGTCGGCGCGATCAGCAGCACGGACTTGTCCTGCCGCGCCCGTGCCAGCAACTCGAGCTGATGAACCCGCGGTGCCCAACCGCGCGCCGCAAACCAGCGCGCAAAAACCGGAGGAAGCGCGGTGGGTGGTGCTGCGGGGTCGAGCAGGGTCACGCTTTGAAACTATCGCGCCGATAAAGGCGAAGACGGGGCGCGCTCGGCAATCACAAGCAGCCCCGGCACCGGCTGGTCGGCCTCGTTGCGGGTCGACACCGGCTCGAGACGATGCAGCGTCAAGCCGGCCGCCGCCAAAGCATCGCGCACATGTTTCTCGCCATGGGCGTAGCGCAGTTTCGGCCCCAGCATCACGCCATCATTCGGATGCGTTTCCACGGTGAAGGCAAACAGGCCCCCGGCGGCCAGAAGCTCCGCCGACATCGTCGCAATCAAGGTCAGGTCCGCGCAATAAACAAAGACATCCGCGGCGAGGATCAGGTTGAAACGCGCATCGGCCCGCAGGCGATGATCAAGGCTTTCGCTGAGATCGCCGACCTCCAGCTGGTCGTAGAGATTTTTCCGGCGCGCCTGCTCGATCATGCCGGGCGAGAGATCGACGCCCTCCATCCAGTCGACGACCGGACGGAAAGCAGCCCCCGACAGGCCGGTGCCGCAACCAAGATCGAGCATGGTGCCGAACCGCATCGGACGCTTCTGCGCCTCGCACAGAGCGACAACACCTTCGGCCAGCATCTGCGGCGCGGAATAGGACAAGGCCGCCAGCGCATCATCGAACTTGCGCGCATATTGGTCGAACACCGAACGCACATAATCCGCCGACATCGCATGCCCGCCGATATCGAGCAGGCGCAGCCGCAAGCCGGCGCCATGGCGATCCGCCGGATCGGCCTTCAGCGCCTCCTGAAACGCGGTGATCGCCGCCTCGCGCAGGCCCGCCACTTCGCGCACATCGCCAAGGTCGAACCACGCCGCAGCAAAGCCCGGCTGCAGTTCCACCGCCTGTTCCAGGAGATCGATCGCGGCCGCCAGATCGCCGTCGCCGCGATAGGCCCGCGCCATCTCGTAGCGGCGGTCCGCCAGAAGGTCGCCGGATGATGAAAACACCTTTGTCTCGTGCAAATGCCTGTCCCATCTAGCTCGCGAAATGGCCCGGAAAGCCTATCTGTAAACGATGCGTCCTGAAGACCTGCTTTTGCCCACGCCATCCGGCGTCTGCTGCAAGCCCGGTGGCTTTTACATCGATCCGACCCGGCCGGTCGACAAGGCCCTGATCACGCATGGCCATTCCGACCACGCGCGGGCCGGTCATGGCAAGGTGCTGGCGACGCAGGAAACGCTCGACATCATGCGCCTGCGCTATGGCGAGAGCTTCGCCGGTTCCACGCAGGCGATCCGCTATGGCGAGACCGTCACCCTCGACGGCGTGACCGCGACCTTCCATCCGGCCGGCCATGTGCTGGGTTCCGCGCAGATCGCGGTCGAGCGCAACGACTGCCGCATCGTCGCCTCGGGCGATTACAAGGACGTGCCCGATCCGACCTGCGCGCCGTTCGAACTCGTCAAATGCGATGTCTTCATCACCGAGGCGACCTTCGGGTTGCCGGTCTTCCGCCATCCGGACCCGGATGAGGAGATCGCCAAGCTGCTGCACTCAGTCTCGCTGTTTCCCGATCGGGCGCATCTCGTCGGCGCCTATTCGCTCGGCAAGGCACAGCGGGTGATCGCGCTGATCCGCAAGGCCGGCTATCGCGAGCCGATCTATCTGCATGGCGCGATGGAGACGCTGTCGCGCTATTACCAGGAGCGCGGCATCGATCTTGGCGAACTGGTGCTGGTGCGCGAGAAGAAGAAGGCCGAGCTGGCCGGCACCATCACGCTCTGCCCGCCTTCAGCTTTGAAAGAGGTCTGGTCGCGCCGCTTCCCCGATCCCGTCACCTGTTACGCCTCCGGCTGGATGCGCGTGCGCGCCCGTGCGCGGCAAAGCCTCGTGCAATTGCCGCTGGTGATTTCTGACCATGCCGACTGGGATGGCCTGCGCGCGACCGTGATCGCGACCGGTGCCCGCGAGATCTGGGTCACGCATGGACAGGAAGATGCGCTGGTTCACTGGTGCGACACAAAGGGATTGAAAGCGCGGCCACTCGACATCGTCGGCTATGGCGATGAGGACGAAACGGATGGTGTTTCGGAGGAAGGCGAAGCGGACAAGTTGCAGGGCGATTTGCCAACATGAACCGCTTCGCCGAATTGCTGGACCGCCTCGCCTATGAGCCCGGACGCAACAACAAGCTGCGTCTCATGACGGATTATTTCCGTCACACGCCCGATCCCGAGCGCGGCTACGCGCTGGCGGCACTCACCGGCAACCTCACCTTCCAGTATGCCAAGCCCGGCATGATCCGCGGCCTGATCACCGAACGCGCCGACCCGGTTCTATTCGCATTGTCGCGCGATTTCGTCGGCGACACGTCGGAAACCATCGCGCTGATGTGGCCTTTGCCAGAAGCGCGGCCGAATTTCATCCCATCGATCAGTGATGTGGTCACGACGCTCAACACGCTCGGCAAGGCGCAATTGCCGGCGCAGATCGCGCGCTGGCTCGATGCGCTGGATGAGACCGGACGCTGGGCGCTGCTGAAGCTGGTGATGGGCGCGCTGCGCGTCGGCGTCTCCGCACGTCTTGCCAAGACCGCCGCGGCCGCACTCGGCGACAAGGATGTCACCGACATCGAATTGATGTGGTCCGGCCTCGAGCCGCCCTACACCGATCTGTTCGCCTGGCTGGAAAGCCGCGGCGACAAGCCATCGACCACCGATCCGGCGCCATTCCGTCCGGCCATGCTGGCGCATGCGATCGAGGATGCCGATTTCGAAAAGCTCGATCCCGCCGACTTCATGGCCGAATGGAAGTGGGATGGCATTCGTGTACAAGCCTCCGCCGGCGTGAATGAACAGGGCGAGCGCATTGTGCGCATGTATTCACGCACCGGTGAAGACATTTCGAAAAGCTTTCCCGATCTGCTTGAGTCGTTGAACTTCAATGGTTCGCTGGATGGCGAACTCCTGATCCTGCGCGATGAACGCGTGCAGAGCTTTAATGTCTTGCAGCAGCGCCTCAATCGCAAGGCGGTGACACCCAAACTTCTGCTCGAATATCCCGCGCATCTGCGCGCCTATGATCTTCTGGTCGATGGACACGAGGACCTGCGCGACTTGCCGTTCGAGGAACGGCGCAAGCGGCTGCGGGATTTCATCGCGCGCCACGCGCATCCGCGGCTCGATCTTTCGCCGCTTGTCGATTTCAAGAGCTGGCCGGAGCTGGCTGCTGCGCGCGCCGATCCCGCCTCCGCTGGCGCAGGAGAAGACGCCAATGCTGTCGAAGGCATCATGCTGAAGCGCAAGGACGCACCCTATGTGCCGGGCCGGCCGAAAGGCCTGTGGTGGAAATGGAAACGTGATCCGCTCACCGTCGATGCCGTGCTGATGTATGCGCAGCGCGGCAGCGGCAAGCGCTCGTCCTATTATTCCGATTACACCTTCGGCGTCTGGAGTGAGGTCGACGGCGCCGAGGCGCTCGTGCCGGTCGGCAAGGCCTATTTCGGCTTCACCGATGAGGAGTTGCTGAAGATCGACAAATATGTCCGCAACAATACCGTCGAACGTTTCGGCCCGGTGCGGGCGGTGAAATACGGCCCGGACGAAGGCCTGGTGCTGGAAGTGGCTTTCGAGGGCCTGCAGCGCTCCACACGGCACAAATCCGGCCTCGCCATGCGCTTTCCGCGCATCAACCGGCTGCGCTGGGACAAGCCGCCGCGAGAAGCCGACCGTCTCGAAACCCTTGAGAATATGCTAGAAGGGATAGAGACAAATCGCAGCACCTTGCGGGCGGCTGCGCCATAGTTAAATGACGTGGCGTTTGGCGGGCCATGTTACCGCTGCAGGAGGACAAAATGTCGGTCAATGATCCACGGGTGTCGACCACCGAAGGTGGCGCGTCCACGGACTCGCGGCGTCCAGCCAACAGCGACTCGTTGAGCCGCTTTCTCGGCGGCTCGCCGCTCGGCGTACTAGGCCGGCTGATCCTGTTGTCGATCCTGATCGGCTTCGTGATGCATGCCTTCGGCCTCAACCCGTACAACATCGTTGCCAGCATCCGGCATCTGATCGAGACCGTCTGGAATCTCGGCTTCGATGCCCTCAACTGGCTGTGGCGTTACTTCCTGCTCGGCGCGGTGATCGTGATCCCGGTCTGGCTGATCATGCGCCTCGTCAACGCGCCGCGGGGGCGTTGATAGTCATTCCGGGGCGCGGACCAAGTCCGCGAACCCGGAATCCAGGATCATGAACAATCTTGCTGTAAATGGACTCCGGATCGCCGCTCCGCGGCGTCCGGAATGACGAGCAACTAAACCGGCCACTTCTGGGCGGTGATATCGGCTGCATCCGCGCCCGTGAGGTCGGCGAGCGATTGATGCCGGCCCTTTTGCAACGCATCGAGCAATCCGCGCTTGATCTGCGGCAACAGCGCCAAGCCATGAAACACCAGCGCGCTGTAAAGCTGGATCAGTGTTGCTCCGGCCCTGACCTTGGCCACCGCCGCCTCGCCCGAGTCGATGCCGCCGACGCCAATGATCGGCATCGCCCCTTCCAGCCGCACATAGGTTTCCGCCAGCATCCGCGTCGACAGTCCGAACAACGGCTTGCCCGACAGACCGCCCTGCTCCATCGCCTTTTCGCGCTCCTTCAATGACGGCGGCCGGCCGATCGTCGTATTGCCGACGATCATGCCGTCGACCTTGCGCTGGCGTGCGATACCGACGATGTCGTCGAGATCGCCGAGCGACACATCCGGCGCAATTTTCAGAAGCAAGGGTGTCGGACCGGCATTGGCCTGCACGCGATTGCGCGCCTCAATGACGCGCGCCAGAAGATCGTCGAGGCTTTTCGCTTCCTGCAGGTTGCGCAGGCCCGGCGTATTCGGCGACGACACATTGACGGTGATGTAGCTGACCACCGGCGCGAAAGCTTCGACCAGCCGCACATAATCAGCCGCGCGATCCTTGCTGTCGCGGTTGGCGCCGATATTGATCGCGACAATGCCGTTGCGGTTGGCCCGCGCGGCCAGCCTCCGCAATACCTCTTCCCCACCGTCATTGTTGAAGCCGAGCCGGTTGATCACCGCCTCGTCGGCATCAAGGCGGAACAGCCGCGGCCGCGGATTGCCGGCCTGCGGGCGCGGCGTCACCGTACCGATCTCGACGAAACCGAAGCCGAGGCGCAGCAGCGCATCCGGCACTTCGCCGTTCTTGTCGAAGCCGGGTGCGACCCCGACCGGGTTGGGGAAATTCAAACCGAAGGCGCGCACACGCAGACGCGAATCATCCGGCTTCGCCGGAGGTAACGGAGTCCATTGCAGCGCCCGCAATGCCAGGCGGTGGGCATCTTCAGGCTCAAAACGGTGAAGAAGAGGACGGCTCAGGCGCTCGAAAAGGCCAATCACTGCAGGGCAACTCCGGAAAGAAAGCGAGCCAACCTAGCCACGCGCGGCGCGGGCGACAAGAAACGGGAATGCAAGGCTGGACAGAACCCACAAAAGGCTCTAATTCCTACCCGCAGGTAGGACAATAGTCACACCACCCGCGACCCGTCCACCGTCAGGGCGAACGCCATGCTCACGCATGCACAGATCTGGACTGCCATCGACCGCCTCGCCGCACGGGCCGGCTTGTCAGCGTCGGGCCTCGCCAAGAAGGCAGGCCTCGACCCCACCACCTTCAACAAGTCGAAACGCGTGACGCCGGACGGCCGTGCACGCTGGCCGTCGACGGAATCGGTGGCGAAATCGCTGGCCGCGACCGACACCAGCATCGAGGCCTTCATCGCCCTGATTTCCGAGACCGCACGCCCGATCACGCAAGGCCTGCCGTTGATCGGCTTCGCCGAAGCAGGCGCGCGCGGCTATTTCGACGATGGCGGCTTCCCTGTCGGCAAGGGCTGGGATGAAGTCGATATCCCGGCACTGAAGGACGAACACGCCTACGCGCTGAAAATCTCAGGCGACTCGATGCTGCCGGCCTATCGCAGGGGCGATGTGATCGTCGTCTCACCGTCGGCTCCGGTTCGCCGTGGCGACCGCGTCGTCGTCAAGACCAATGACGGCGAAGTCATGGTGAAACAGCTCGGAAAAAAAACGGCAAAGGCCATCGAGCTTCAATCCTTCAATCCGAGCCATCCCGATCGCACATTGGCGATGTCGGACGTCTTGTGGATCGCCCGCATTCTCTGGGTCAGTCAGTAACCTACGGACAGCAGCATCAGGCCACGGACGATATAAACCGTGCTGATGGTCAGGATGATCCAGCGCGTGTAGCGCCGGAAGCCGTCGTCCGTCATTCGTTCCAGCACATAGGGCGCGAGCGAGGTGCCGGCAATCGCCAGTGCGATTGCAGGAATGTATGACCAGCCGGGGATCGCATCGAGGCGATCGGCGAATGAGCTGAAATACAGCAGGCGCAGGATATGCGCGAAACTCTGCGTCACCGCCTTGGTGCCGACCGTGGTTTTGCGGTCGAGCTTGCTCTTCTGGAAAAACAAATCGAGGAACAGGCCGCCGACGCCGGCAACCAGTTGCACGACGGTCGTGGTCAACCCGGTGACAAACGGTACGCCCCGATGTTCGATATTCGGGCGTGCCGCCTTCGGCAGCAGGTCGATCAGGAACGGCATCGCACCGAGCGCGAGATAGACCAGCGCCTTGCTCGGCACAAAAGCCAGCGACCGCATGGCGAGAAAGGCGATCGCGGCGCCAACCACATAGAGCCAGAAGATCCGCCAGATGACGAAGCGACGCCACAGGATGGCACGCCAGCCATTCGCGGCGAGCTGGATCGCCGAGAACAGCACCATGCCGGTGGACACATCGAAAAAGACCAGCAGCACGCCCAGAAGGATCATGCCGCCAGCCATGCCGAAAATGCCGGACAGGAACGACGTGAAGACGATGGTGGCGGCGACCAGGCCCAGTGTGAGCGGCGTCAGCGCCATCATCATCGTTTACTTTCAGGCGGACCGCGCCAGCGCTCCGTCGATCATGTCGACTGTGTTCTGCAATCCATACGCAGCAACGAAGGTACCGAAGCGCGGGCCTTTCTCCTGCCCGAGCAGCACCTGGTAGAGCATGTTGAACCAGTCGAGCGAGACGCCCGGCCGGCCATCCTTGCCCTTCTTCTTTTCGTCCAGATACGGCTCGCGGCGGCCGATCTCGTAAACGACGTTCTGGATATCCTCGGCACTTGAATCGCCGGCAAGATTGGACAAGGCATCGCGCAGATCAGTCAGCGCCTTGCGATCCTGCTCGTTCGGCTCGCGGAACTGCTTCGTCGGCGCGACGAAGTCGCGATAATAGTTGATCGCATAACCGACCATCGCATCGAGCTTCGGATGCGTCTGCGGCGTCACACCGGGACGGTAGCGGCCGATGAAGCCCCACAGCGTGTCCGCATTCTCGGCATTCGACGACGAGACCAGCGTCAGCATGAGCTGGAAGGTGAGCGGCATGTCAGCCTTCGGCGGGTTGCCGGAATGGATATGCCACACCGGATTGCCGAGCCGCTGCTTCTCGTCCTGCCGCTGATAGCCGTCGAGGAACTGGAAATATTCGTCGACATTGCGCGGGATGACATCGAAGTAGAGCCGCTTCGCCGCCTTCGGCTCGCGATACATGAACAGCGACAGCGATTCCGGGGAGGCGTAACGCAGCCATTCCTCGATCGTCAGGCCGTTGCCCTTCGACTTGGAAATCTTCTGGCCCTTGTCGTCGAGGAACAGTTCGTAATTGAAGCCTTCCGGCGGCGTACCGCCAATCGCGCGATTGATCTCACCGGACAGCTTCACTGAATCGATCAGGTCCTTGCCGGCCATTTCGTAATCGACGCCCAGCGCAAGCCAGCGCATCGCCCAGTCCGGCTTCCATTGCAGCTTGCAGTGGCCACCGGTCACCGGCGTGGTGATGCTCTCTTTCGTGTCCGGATCCTCGTAGGTGATCGTGCCGGCCGCAGCATCATGCGCGGTGACAGGCACCTGCAGCACGATGCCGGTCCGCTGCGAGATCGGCAGGAACGGCGAATAGGTCTGCGCCCGCTCCTCGCGCAGCGACGGCAGCATGATCGCCATCACCTTGTCGAAATCCGTCAGAACCTGCAGCAGCGCCTTGTCGAAGCGGCCGGACGTGTAGCATTGCGTCGCTGAATAGAATTCGTAGTCGAAGCCGAAGGTATCGAGAAAAGCACGCAGCCGCGCATTGTTGTGCGCGCCGAAGCTGTCATGCGTGCCGAACGGATCGCGCACGCGCGTCAGCGGCTTGCCGAGATCCTGCGCCAGCATCTCCTTGTTCGGGACGTTGTCCGGAACCTTGCGCAGCCCGTCCATGTCGTCGGAAAAGGCGATCAGCCGGGTTCTGATCTTGTCGTCGGTCAGCACGCGAAAGGCATGGCGCACCATCGTAGTGCGCGCCACTTCGCCGAAGGTGCCGATATGCGGCAGCCCCGACGGGCCATAGCCGGTCGAGAAGATCACCTCGTCCTTCGGCTTTTTCTTCAGCCGCGCAACGATCTTGCGCGCCTCCTCGAACGGCCAGGCGCCGGATTGCTCGGCAAGGGCACGCAGATTGGTGGCTTCAGTCACAGACATATTTTTCTCCGGCGGGGAGACTTATTGCCCGTGCCCCTGCGCGTCAATTTTTTGCACACCCATGGTGGCTTTAGAACGGATTCACCGGGAAATAGCGCAGCCAGAGATCGGCAAAACGCCCCTTCTCCCAGAGGCGATACAGCGCCCAGTTCAGCGCCTGGCGAATAGTCTCGTTACCCTTGCGGACCGCGATGCCGACACCCTCGCCGAAATAGCGGCTCTCGAAAAAGGAACCGCCGGCAAAGGCGCAGCAATTCTCCGAATCCGTGCCGTTGATCCAGAAGGACAGCGCCACCCCGTCGCCAAACACATAGTCCACCTCGCCCTTGCGCAGCGCGTCGCGGGCGGCATCGGCGGTGAGATAGGCGACCGGCTGCGCCTCGGTGAACAGCGTCTTGAGATAGGCTTCATGTGCGCTGCCGCCGACCACGCCAATCTTCTTGCCCTCGAGCTGCTCCGGAATGAGGTTCGGGGTTGCGAGCTTGCGCGAGGTCACAAACCGCGCCGGCAGCCGGTAATAGGGGTCGGTGAAGTCGACCACCTTGCGGGTATCCCCCGTCACGGCGATGGAGGCGATCACCGCCTCGCCGCGATTTTCATTCAGCGCCTGGATCAGCGTATCGAACCGGCGCATCTGGATGGTGCAGGTGACCTT
>JAEXXW010000441.1 GCA_023405565.1 Pseudomonadota bacterium | reverse complement strand
CACCTGGACCTATGGTAATGTCACGCAGGTGCGTGGCTCGGCAGCGCGTATCGATGACCGCCTGCTGGCTGCGCAGGTTCTGAAGCCGGCCGCGGGCACCTTCTCTGTCGAGGTCTCCCTGCCGGATAACTCCAGGCTCGGTCAGCAAGCCGGGTATTGCGGCATCGGCCGACTTGCCGAAGTTCGCTTCGCACGGACGACATGGGCGTTGCCAAAAGCCGTGGCCGGATGGTGGGACAGGATGCGCGGCATGTCCGATACGGTCGCGACGATCGGAAAAGCGGGCGAATAACGTGACCGTGGACGGGTTGAATCTCGTCGAATTGGCGGCGCCGCTATTGTTCGTGCTTGGCGCGATCTATCTGCTGGGGCCGATATTGCCGCTGGACAAGTCCTGGGCGCGTCTCACGGTGTTTGCGCTGGTCTGGCTGGTGGTCGGTCGCTACCTCTTCTGGCGACTGACGGAGACGGTGTGGCCGGCGCAGGGTGCATGGTACGAAGTGGGATGGATCTGGTTTTGCTTTGCGATCGAACTGTTTGCGATCGCCGATGCCATGATCCTCTATCTAATCTTCTTGCGGCGCACCGACAGAAGCGCGGAGGCCGACCGGCATGAGGCGGCCTTGCGCATGGAGATGCCGCATCGCCTTCCGTCGGTCGACGTGTTCATCCCGACCTATAATGAATCCTTCGATGTGCTGGAAAAGACCATTACCGGCGCTTTGTGCCTCGACTACCCCAATTTCAAGCTTTGGATTCTCGATGACGGCCGGCGTGAATGGTTGAAGGATTTCTGCGAGAAGAAGGGCGTCGGCTATCTGACGCGGCCGGATAATTCCCACGCCAAGGCCGGCAACATCAACCACGCGCTGCTGCAGACCGATGGCGAATTCATCGCCGTCTTCGACGCCGACTTCATTCCGAAGCGCAATTTCCTGATGCGCACGCTTGGCTTTTTCGAGGATCCGAAGGTCGGCATCGTGCAGGTGCCGCATGCCTTCTACAACAACGATCCGATGCAGGCGAACCTCGCCTTGCGCAAGACGCTGCCGGACGATCAGCGCTTCTTCTTCGAAGCGATCATGCCAAGCCGCGACGGCTGGGACGCGGCCTTCTGCTGCGGTTCGAATTCGGTGACGCGACGCACGGCGCTGAATGCGGTTGGCGGACAATTGCCGACGGATTCGATCACCGAAGACATGTTGCTGACGCTGGAATTGCTGCGCAACGGTTTCGTCACGCGTTATCTGTGTGAGCGGCTCGCTTTCGGCCTCGCGCCGGAAAGCCTCAAAGCCTTCTTCGTGCAACGCCAGCGCTGGGCGCGCGGTGCGATGCAGATCCTCTATCTGAAAGCGGGTCCCTTCGGGCCGGGCCTGAGCCTGATGCAACGGCTGATGTTCCTGCCGACGCACTGGATTTCGCAAGGCTGCATGCTGTTGCTCGCCGTCGTCGCGCCGCTGGTCTATCTGTGGACCGGATTGCTGCCGTTGATTAATGTCACGCTGGAAAGCGTGCTCTATTATCTCGTGCCGATGATGCTGGCGATTGTCGGCGGCATCTGGGTCTATGCGCCGAAACAATATTTTCCCTTTGCGGCGCAGGTGCTTGGCACGTTCCAGAGCTTCAAGATTCTTCCCCCTGCGCTGAAGACGATGATCAGTCCGTTCGGTCACGTCTTCAAGGTGACGCCGAAGGGCCGGGATGCCGGCGGCAGCAACTATGAGCGCTCGGTATTCTGGATTTCGGCGGGGCTGATGATTTTCACGGTGCTGGGCCTCGTCATCAACACAATTCCTGAATTGCAGATCATCCAGAATAGCGGATTGTTGCCGACGGTCGCGTTCTGGAGCGCGATCAATATCGTCACGCTGTTCCTCGTCTGCATGATGTCGCTGCAGACACCATTGCGTCGCGTCGAGGAGCGCTTCCCGATGCGGGAGAAAATTGCCTTCTTCGATTCGACGGGCACTTTCGCGAGCGGCGAGACGCGGAATTTCTCGCTGTCCGGCGTGGCCATCGATGCCAGCAACGATCGCGACCTGCGGGTCAGTGTCGGCGAGCGGCTGAACCTGTATATCTCCGAAGTCGGTTTCGTTGCCGGCCGTGTGGCGCGGCGAAGCGGACGGTTCTTCAGCGTGCATTTCGATCTGCCGCCATCGATCGAGCGCGATCTTATGATCCGCAAGCTGTTCACCAGTGGCGTCGCCGCGACCGAAGTACAGGCTTCAGCCTTGTCGGCGACGGGAGCCATTCTCGGCACGATCTGGTCGAACCGGGCCAGTTCCGCCAAGCAGGAGCCGGCCGTCGAGACGGCCAGCGCGCCCGTGATCAAGCTGCCAGCAAGAACGCTGGTCATGCAGCCTCGGGCGATCGATACGTCGCTTCGCGAGATCAGCGAAGAGCGGCGGTCGCTGGCCGGTTGAGCCAGATCACCGTCAGTAACGGAAGCCGCTCTGCGCCCATTGCCACAGACCGGGCGCGGTCGTGAAGCGATAGCTCAAGGCGGCGCGGACGATGTGCGCGCGCGTGTCGATATCCGTGTTCCAGAACGATGGATTGCCCGGAGTTGAGGTGCTGATGGCGCTGAAATAATCGCGGGAGCCGAGATCGATATACAGGTATTCGCCGCGCAGGAACCAGTTGTCGGTC
>JAEXXW010000623.1 GCA_023405565.1 Pseudomonadota bacterium | reverse complement strand
GCAGGGGCACGGTGCCGGTCGGGCCGTGGCGCTGCTTGCCGATAATCACCTCGGCCTTGCCGTGAACGGCGGCCATTTCGACCATCCATTTGGCATGCTCTTCGGTGCCCGGCCGCGGCTCCTTGCTCTGCAGATAATATTCTTCGCGATAGACGAACAGTACGACGTCGGCGTCCTGCTCGATCGAGCCCGATTCGCGAAGGTCGGAGAGTTGCGGCCGCTTGTCGTCGCGGTTTTCGACCTGACGCGACAACTGCGAGAGGGCGATGATCGGAACACTCAATTCCTTGGCCAGCGCTTTCAGGCTGGTGGTGATTTCGGTGATTTCCTGCACGCGGCCTTCGGAGGCGCGTTTGCTCGAGCCCGACAGCAGCTGGATATAGTCGATCACCAGCATGTCGAGGCCGCGCTGGCGCTTCAGACGCCGGGCGCGCGCGACGAGCTGCGCGATGGAGAGACCACCGGTATCATCGACGAAGAACTTCATTTGCTGAAGCTCGAGTGAGACATCGCGGATGATTTCAAAATCGGCTTCGTTGATGCCGCCGCGGCGGATCGTGCTCGACGGAATGCCGGTGCGCTCGGCGAGAATACGCGTGGCGAGCTGGTCGGCCGACATTTCGAGCGAGAAGAAGCCGACAATGCCGCCATTGACGGTGGAGATATGTCCGTCCGGCCGCACTTCGCCTTCCCACGCCTTGGCGATGTTGTAGGCGATGTTGGTGGCGAGGGCGGTCTTGCCCATGCCCGGACGGCCGGCGACGATAATCAGATCGGATGGCTGCAGGCCGCCCATCTTGTGGTCGAGATCGTTCATGCCGGTCGATATGCCGGACAGTTTTCCGTCGCGCTGATAGGCCTTGGCGGCGAGATCGACAGCGGTGGTGATCGCCTGCGAGAAGGCCTGGAAGCCACCCTCGTAGCGGCCGCTTTCGGCGACTGCGTACAGCTTGCGCTCGGCTTCCTCGATCTGCTTGGCCGGTGCGAAATCGACCGGCGCGTCATAGGCCTCGTTGACGATGTCTTCGCCAATCACGATCAGAGAACGGCGCACCGACAAATCGTAAATGGTGCGGCCGTAATCCTGTGCGTTGATGACGGTGGTGGCTTCCGCCGCGAGGCGTGCGAGATACTGGTTGACGGTCAGTCCGCCGATATCGGCATCGCCCGGCAGGAAGGTCTTCAGCGTGACGGGACTTGCGACCTTGCCGGCACGCACAAGCTGCGAGGCCAGTTCGAAAATCTTTTGATGGATTGGTTCGAAGAAATGCTGCGCCTCGAGAAAATCGGACACGCGATAGAATGCGTCGTTGTTGACGAGGATCGCGCCAAGAAGTGCCTGCTCGGCCTCGATGTTGTGGGGCGCAGCGCGGTAGAGCGGCGTTTGGTCCGCGGCAATTTTGCGCGCGGTTGAGTCGAAGGGTGCCATTGGTCCAGCGGTCTTTGTATCAGTTCAAGTCTTTTTGAATTGTCTTTTTGAATTCGGCCCATTGCGGCACGCATCGCAACAAACGCTACTACCGTGAACGAACACCTCCGAGATTGCGGCGAGACCCGGAACGAAACTGCTGTAACATCGAAGGCCTGCGCGAGTCGGGACGAATTTCGAATGTCCCCATAGCCCACATGCCCGCAAGTTTCACACGCAAATTATCTTGACTGGGCAGCTGAATTGAGTCGCGACGATGATACCGTCAAGACGCTATTCACCAGCCATGCGCAGCGGCGCACGCGTGTTGCGTTCCAGCGCCCGGAGCCTGTTTTCTTCACGCGGGATATAGTCGCGCGTGATCGGAACGGCATCGACACGTTTGGCGAGTTGGATCTGGAACACCATCATGCCCTGATGGCGGAAGGCCATCTCGGAGGATGCGAGATAGAATTCCCACATCCGCACGAAGCGGTCGTCGTAAAGCCGGCGCGCTTCCTCGGCCCGCGCCATGAAGCGGGTCCGCCAGGCCTTGAGCGTCTCCGCATAGTGTAGACGCAGAATCTCGATGTCGGTGACCAGAAGGCCGGCGCGTTCGATCGCCGGCAGGACTTCAGAGAGAGCCGGGATGTAGCCGCCCGGAAAAATATACTTATCGATCCAGGGATTGGTCGCGTTGGGACCTTCCGACCGTCCGATCGAATGCAGGAGCATCACGCCGTTATCGTCCAGCAACCGCGCGCATTTGTCGAAAAAGCCGCGATAATGGTTGACTCCGACATGCTCGAACATGCCGACTGAGACGATCCGGTTGAACCGTTCGTCGAGATCGCGGTAATCCTGCAGCCGGAATTCCACCGAATCACTCAGGTGACGTTCGACGGCACGGCCGCGCGCCAGCTTGAGCTGTTCCTCGGAGAGCGTGACGCCGGTGACCTTCGCGCCACAATATTCGGCAAGATAAAGCCCGAGGCCACCCCATCCCGAACCGATGTCGAGCACACGCTGACCGTCCTCGATCTGCAGCTTGGCGGCGATATGTCGCTTCTTGGCAAGCTGGGCATCGTCGAGCGTCTGGTCCGGCGTTTCGAAATAGGCGCAGCTATATTGCCGGTCGGCATCGAGGAAGAGAGAATAAAGACGGCCATCGAGGTCGTAGTGATGCGCGACATTGCGCCGCGAACGCTGGCGGTAGTTGAACTGGTCGAAGCGACGGCGGCCATAGCGCAGGACGGCTTGCGGCCGGGCGAAAAAGGGGATTTCGCCGTGCTGGCCCTGCGACATCAGAATGGCCAGGAGATCGGCGATCGTGCCGCTTTCCAGCACGAAGTCACCCCGCATGAAGGCTTCACCGAAACGCAGTTCGGGATTGAGCAGAATCCGCAGCGCAGCGCGACGGTTTTTGAAACGAAGCGCGACCGGCGTTCCGGTTCCGTCGCCGAAGGTCAGCGTTTTTTCGTTGGCTATCGTCACACGCAGGTTGCCGTGACGAATGAACCGTGTCAGACCAGCCCGAAGCAACCGTTCCATCGGCCGCCTCCATCCATACCCTGTCGCCTTCCGATCGGCAGCTTGCTCAAAACATCGCGATTAGAACAAAGACTCGCCGCCGCGGCAATTCGATCTTCGAAAATGAGCCACATTCGACGATTATGCGCCACCCACTCCCTGAAGGGGGCGGTTCTGCGTTTTTTGGATAGCACGGCCGTTGGGTCGGCTGTGGGTGGGAGCGGATCATTGCGGAAAGCACGTGGCGGCCTTATCGCGGTGTCGGCGCTGGTGCTGGCAATGGTTGCAACGCAGGACGCCTTTGCGCAGTCACGCGGCAGCGCGACAGCGGGCCGTGGAGGGCCAGCGCTACCGTCAAGTGGCCATCAAACCGAAGCGATTGATTTAAATGAAGGCAAATCAGCCGCCGAAATGTTTCAGGCCGGCTGTGCCGTCTGCCATCAGAGTGCGGGCGGCCTTGCCAAGGGCCGAAGCGCGGGCGAACTCACCGGCTTTCTTCGTCAGCATTACACATCGAGCATCCAGCACGCGCAGGCGCTGTCGGCCTTCCTGACCGGGGCAGGGCCGGGGCGTGGTGGTCCCACGACTGTCACGCCGGCCGCTGCTCCGAATCGGCAGGCGCCAGTGGATCGTCCGCCGGCCGCCGTCGGCAATCGCCGGCCGCCGGCTGAGGAAGACGATCAGCCGCCATCGCTGTTCGATCGCCGCCGCAAGCCGCCGGAAGCTCCACGGCCGCAGGAAGCGGCCCGTCCCGAACCAGCAGCCCGTCCGGAAGCGCCTCGTGCCCTCGAACGCGAAGCGCCGGCCAAGCGCAAGCCTGTCGAGCGTCCGGCCGCGACGGCCCGGACGGCGCCACCTGCAGCTGTTCCTGGTCCGGAGGCGCCGGCCGCCGCAGCTGAGGAGCCAGCCGCCGCAGCGCCAGCTGTTTCAGCACCAGCGCCGGCCAGCGCACCGCCAGCCGAGGAGAAGCCGGCCGGTCCGGAAATCCCGTTGTGAGTTTTTCGCGTCGATAACAAAAAAAGCCTGCCTGGCTTGGAAGCCGGGCAGGCTTTTTCGTTTGCGTCAGGCTCAGGCGTCTTCGGCGGGAGCGCCCTGATTGTCGTCCGGCTCCGCATCCGGATCGAAGAAAGTGCCGGCGGCAGCGGCCGCGACTTCGCGGGCATGTTCGGCATCTTCACGGCGAACCGTGACATCTTCGCCGCGGGCGATGCGCTCAGCCTCGTCCTCGTTGCGCGCAACGATCATGGTGACGTTGACGTCGACTTCCGGATGCAACGCGATTTCGATCTTGTGCGAGCCGATCATCTTGATGGGAGCGTGCAGGGCGATCTGGCTGCGGGACACCTTGAAGCCGCCTTCGGTGACGAGATCGGCGATATCGCGGGCCGACACCGAACCATAGAGCTGGCCGGATTCCGAGGCCTGACGCAGGGCCGTGAAGCTCTTGCCGTTGAGCTTGTCGGCGACCTTCTGGGCTTCGCCGCGGTTCTCGAGGTTCTTCGTCTCGAGTTCCTTGCGCATGCCTTCGAAGCGCTCCTTGTTTTCCTTGGTGGCGCGCAGGGCCTTGCCGTGCGGCAGCAGGAAATTACGCGCGAAGCCGTCCTTCACGCGCACGGTCTCGCCCATCTGGCCGAGTTTGGCGACGCGTTCGAGCAAAATCACTTCCATGTCTTTTCTCCTTCAGAAGTTTTCCGTTCGTTGGTTGAAGTCATTGTGTCAGGGCCGGCGGCTTGCCGGCTCCGATACGGTTGCGAAAATCGAAAACGGCATCAGCGATGCCGATGAGCGCGAAAAGAATGATCACGGGCCAAAAAAGAACGAGGATGACGTAAAGGGTCGACAGCACGAAGGTGCGGCTACCCAACGATCGGGTCACGGCATGCAATACGGCGACACCCAGAATGCCGTATGCCACCGTCATGGCGGCCCAGACCACGCCACCGGCCAAGCCGACTGCACCGGGCAAGAACCAGATCAGAAACGCTGTTGCGAACACCGCATGCGCGAGGGGCGGAAAACGGATGTCGTGCAGATCGGGCCAGGGTCTGCGCAAGCGTCCCGATACCTTGGTGATGCGCGCGGCGAGATAAAGATTGATCGTGTTGATCAATGTCGAAATCCCGGCCGCGATCGGCGGCATGATCAGGATGAAGCTATCAACGAGACGCTTGATGTCTTCGCTGGATAGATCCGACGAATTCGGGTTTCGTTCACGCAGGGTGCGCTCGAAGAAAGTCTGCAAATTCTTGCGGAAGGAGTCTTCGTTCAAGCCGAATGTCGGTACGACAATGAGGATCATAATGGCACTGACAGCCGCGCACCACAGCAGGAGCCGGCCGGGCGGGTACCACTCCATGCCGCCTTCGGCATTGGGCCGTCCGAGCAGGGTCAGATAGCCGAGCCACCACGCGGGCAGACCGGTCGCAACGAGAAAGCTGACAATGAAAAGCGGGTTGCTGAAACCTGCCGCCAGACCGATCGCCGCCGCAAGAGCCGCCACGAGGCCGGCCCAGTGGCTCCAGCCGATCGCCGCGATCATAATCGGCAGCGGAGCGAGATAAGCAAGGATGATCGAAAACGCAGTGCCGGACAAAATGGATGCGAACAGGAACGCGGACGCCGCGCCTGCACCCAATCCGACAAGAACAATCTGCACCATCACGAGCTGTCCCGCTTGTTCAGCGGTTAGAGGCAGATCAGCATCGCGCTCGTCTGCCCCAACCATCGGCGCGCGGATCGTTCCGAACGCCTCGTTTTTTAGAACGCGATCCGGCGTGCCGGATCGCGAAGAATATGTGTAATCGAGCTTACTTGATCACGTAGGGCAGCAGGCCGAGGAAGCGGGCGCGCTTGATCGCCTGGGCAAGTTCACGCTGCTTCTTGGCTGACACGGCCGTGATGCGGCTCGGCACGATCTTGCCGCGCTCGGAGACGTAACGCTGCAACAGCTTCACGTCCTTGTAGTCGATCTTCGGCGCATTCGGGCCCGAGAACGGGCAGGTCTTGCGACGACGGAAGAAGGGACGGCGTCCACCGCCAGCAGATTGCATCGACATGATTATTCCTCTCCGCCAGCGTTGCTCGACGCACCCGCATCATCACGCGGGCGATCATCGCGGTCACGGCGCGGGCCGCGATCGCCGCGGTCACGATCGCCGAAGCGTCCACCGCCGCCAAAACCACCACCGAAGCCACCGCCAAAGCCGCGGCCTTCACGCTCACGATCGTCGCGCTCGGCCTTGCGCATCATTGCGGATGGGCCTTCCTCGAGTTCCTCGACGCGGATGGTCATGTAACGCAGGACTTCTTCGCTGAGACGCTCCTGACGCTCGATCTCGGCGATGGCCGCCGCCGGAGCGTCAAGATTCATCAGCGTGAAATGCGCCTTGCGATTCTTGTTCATGCGGTAGGTGAGGGTTTTGACGCCCCAATATTCGGTCTTCTCGACCTTGCCACCGAGACCCTCAACAATGCCCTTGAACTGATTGGTCAGCTCGTCGACCTGCTGGGAGCTTGCGTCCTGGCGCGCAAGAAAAACGTGCTCGTATAACGGCATGTGCCTTCCTTCTCTTTGTACGCTGTCCGGCGCGAAGCCCAACGAGACCTTCGGAAAGGCTCGATGCTCTGATGGCGAAGACACGGGACGACGGACCGACTGGTCCTGCCATATGACCCGAGAGAGGGGGCACACAGCCGTCCGTTCAGCCTCCGGCCGGGACGAGCGGAAGCGGGGTTTATAGGGGATTTTGCCCGGATGGCAAGGCTGCCCGTCGAAAGGACGCCTTATCGTCGCGCCGAACCCAGAAATCTCCCGTCGCTCTGAGCCGGGAATATCAAGGTTATACAGGCTATTAGCGACCATTAAGGCAGGGTTTGACCGGGTTGGCCTCAGGAGAGTTTTTCGATTTTCCTCAGGAGTTGCCGGAATTCATCCTGCGTAGCCGATGTCCGGCCATATTGAAGCCATATCGCAATTTTCGCTTCATCATCAGCCTCATATCTATCAACAGAAGTTTTTTGCGCAGCTGTCGGTGCAAGGCTGAGGAGACTTCCCGTTCCGAACAGCAGAACCTGTCTGCGGTTCATTCGCTTCTCGCAAAGTGTCGGAGCATTCGAGAGGATGAGTGCAGCTAATGTACAATTACGTGCAAACGGCGTTTTTCCAAAAACTTGGCTGAAAAAAGATTCTCCGACGATGCCCTTCTGAACAGCCTTCGATATTGATGTTCGAAGATCCAGACTTGAGCGCAACACCTTGTCGATCTCATCCGTGATCTCGGGGTTGGCTCTCAATTCGAGAATGTCATCGACCGAAATCCGGGATTTCATTTTGCTGATGAATTCTACGACCTTGAGGAGTTTTTCCGGATTGAAGGGGGGGAATGTCGCCGAACGCCGGCTGTTGATCTCCGATCAAGGCAAACTTCAGTTTGTCAAACGATCTGTCGAAAAATGATAGATCAGATTTGGTGAGAGTAGTCGCGTCGCCGTGATTGATTGCGTCTCTTATGATTTCAAGCGCGGCATGATGCGCAGTGGCGCGCGAGCCATATTTTCGTTTGATGCGTTGGCGTGTTCCAAATGGAATATGATTGGCTTCGACCATCGAAAATGCGGCCTCCCGTTTTTCGTTGGTCTTTCTCTTGTCGCGTAGAATCTTCTCAGCTTCGTTGTAGCCTCTCTCAGGGGACGCAATAGTGATGTGCGGTGATTTTGCCTGAACCAGAGCAGCAAGACGCCCATCAAAGGACTCGACCCACGGATGCGGCTTCCAGGCCGGAACGCGTTCTCTCTTTTTTGGATCGAACCAGGCTTTTCTCCCTGCAACTCGAACAGCCCCTTTTTCAATCATGTTCAAAATCTGT
>JAEXXW010000408.1 GCA_023405565.1 Pseudomonadota bacterium | reverse complement strand
GGTTTCATCATCACGCCCTCCTTGCGCGGGATGACATGGACATGCAGGTGGAAAACCACCTGACCACCAGCACTCTCGTTGAATTGCTGGATTGTGACGCCATCGGCTTCGAAAACCTGCATGCCGGCTTTTGCGACTTTCTGTGCGATCCTGGCGACATGGGCGAGATCGTCCGGCGCCACATCCAGCACATTGCGCGCCGGATTTTTCGGGATCACCAGGGCATGGCCGGGCGCGCGCGGCATGATGTCCAGGAACACAAGCGCACGGTCGTCTTCATAGACCCTGTAGCAGGGCAATTCGCCGCGCAGGATTTTCGCAAAGATATTGTTCTGATCATAGGCCGGCATCGTCATCACTCCAAGTCGTCAGTCTTGCGGAATGGCGCCAGCGCTTCAAGCTCGCGGCCCGCGGCATCCACATAAGCGCGTTCGTGTTTCAGGTAATCGGCGATGGCCCGCCGCAGTCCCGGATCGTCGATGTAATGCGACGAATAGGTCGTGACCGGCACATAGCCGCGCGCGATCTTGTGTTCGCCCTGCGCGCCGGCTTCCACGGTTTTGAGCTTGTGCGCGATCGCATAATCGATGGCCCGATAGTAACAGACCTCGAAATGCAGGAAGGGGTGGTGCTCGACGGCGCCCCAGTGGCGGCCGAACAACGCGTCCGAACCGATGAAGTTGATGGCGCCGGCAATATAGCGGCCATTGCGTCTGGCCATCACCAGCAGGATCTGGTCGGCCATCGTCTCGCCGATCATCGAATAGAAGGAGCGTGTGAGATAAGGGCGGCCCCATTTGCGCGAACCGGTATCCATGTAGAAAGCGAAGAAATCGTCCCACACGGCTTCGGTCAGATCGCTGCCGGTCAGATGATGGATCGTGATGCCCGATTCCGACGCGTCGCGGCGCTCGCGCTTGATCGCCTTGCGCTTGCGTGAGGCCAGCGCGCCGAGGAATTCGTCGAACGATTGATAGCCCTCGTTCTGCCAGTGGAATTGCTGGTCGGTCCGTTTCAGGAAGCCCTTGGTGCCAAGGAAGTCCCAATCCTGCTCAGGCTCGAAGGTCACGTGGACGGACGAGGCATGCCGCTTCTGGCACAATGCCACCAGACCGGCCGCCAAGGTTTCGCGGATGGTCTGCGCATGTGGTGAAGGTGGTACAAGCAGCCGCGGTCCTGTCGCCGGTGTGAAGGGTACCGAGACCTGGAGCTTGGGATAATAGGAGCCGCCGGCGCGCTCATAGGCGTCCGCCCAGCCTTGATCGAAAACGTATTCGCCGCGCGAATGCGATTTCAGATAGCAGGGCGCTGCGCCCAGCAATTCGCCATCGGCTGTTTCCACCAGCAGGTGTTGCGATGCCCAGCCGGTTCGGGGCGTCGCCGAACCGGAACGCTCCAAAGCCGAGAGAAAGGCGTGCGAGACAAAGGGGTTGGTGGGCGTGGTTGCGATGGGCTCTCGGGGCTCTGACGCCACCGGAGCTGTTTCATCCAAGGCTTTTGAAGTGCTGGTTGAAGCGAGCCGGTCCCATTCTGCCGGCGGGATCTCCGCAAGGCTGGAGAGTATCCGGACTTGCAGGTTGAGGCGGGGCTCTGCCGGGTTTGCGGATTGGGATGACATTGGTTTTGTCTTACCCGACTTTTATGGCCGAAAGCCCTCAAAAATCATTTGATCGGCCCAGCGTCCGGCGCAGGCCCGGTCAGCCTCGGTTCGGACGGTCCAGGTCAGCAGGGGGAGACCGAAGATATGGCGGGCCATCAGCGGCATGGGGGCCGGAAGATCGCGCACCGACCAGGCGAGAAAATGCGGACGCGCCTGCCACACCGCCCGCAGATAGGAGGCGGTGCTGATCCCGTTCTCGCTCAGCAGCTTGCGCTCGGCGACGAGGCCGCGCGGCAGAGCCGGCGCCGCTGTAGCGACCGCTGAGATCATCGCCGGATCGAAAGACATCAGCGCGGCTGGACCCGCGTAATTCTGCAGCACTTGCGTTGCACGGTCGGCCAGTCGTGTGTCGCCGTTGAAGTTGCTTTTCAACTCGATCACCAGTGGCGTACGGCCGGCCACCAGCTCGCATAATTCGCCAAGCGTCATCATGCGATCGCCTGTTGCCTTGAACGGGACCGCCTTCAGCTCATGCGACGGGTGCGCGGCGAGGGGACCCTGCCGCTGCGTCAGGCGATCAAGCGTTTCGTCATGAAACACCATGGCTTCGCCGTCCCCCGCGCGTTGCAGGTCGCATTCGATGCCGAAGTGCCCGGCCATGGCTGCACCGAAGGCCGACGCGGTGTTTTCGATGACGCCCTGTGCGGCGTCGTGCAATCCGCGATGCGCCACCGGCCGCGCGGTCAGCCAGTCCAGTCCGGGCATGGCCGTCTTCGTTTACGAGACCTCGAACATTCCCTCGACTTCAACGGCGGCATCCATCGGCAGCACCGAGACACCGATGGTGCTGCGCGCATGCCGGCCCTTGTCGGCAAAGGCGGTGACCATGAGGTCGGACGCGCCGTTCATCACTTTCGGAGTATCCAAGAAAGTCGGGGCAGCATTGATGAAGCCGCCGAGCCGGACCACACGCGTGACCTTGTCGAGATCGCCCAGCGCCGCCTTGATCTGCGCAAAGAGATTGATCGCACAGGCGCGCGCCGCCTTCTGTCCGTCTTCGATCGAGACATCGGCGCCAAGCTTGCCCTTGGCCACCAGCTTTCCATCGGCATCGAGGCAGAGCTGACCGGACACGACCAGCAGATTGCCGGTGCGGACGAAGCCGACATAATTGGCGATCGGGGCCGCGGGGGTCGGCAACACGATTCCGAGATCGGCCAGCTTTTTCTCGATAGCTCCCGCCATTCATTCCTCCTGCGCCAGCTGCGCCTCATAACGGACGCATTCTCTTCGCCGATTGGTGCCTTGTCCGCAAGTGTTCAGGCGGCCAGTGTCAGGACGGTTGCAGCAACGGGGCGGCAATTCTATCTTTCCGCTGCGAGGATTCCTCATGACTGATAAGCGTTTGGATTGGTGTACGGCTGTCGTTATGGTCGCCCTGTCGGCCGGGGCAGCCGGGATTGCAGGGGCCGCACCTGCACAGAAATCGGACGTTCCCAAACCCGACCTCGTGGAATTTGTTCCCCACCGGGCCGTCTACGATCTGAAACTCTCGTCGGCGCGCGGCAACCGTCCGGTCGAGTCGGTGCGTGGCCGCATCCTTTATGATTTTTCCGGCAGTTCCTGCGAAGGCTATGCGCTGCAATTCCGTCAGGTGTCGGAAATCGATGCGGGTGAAGGCAGCCTGATGACGACCGACATGCGCGCGACGACATGGGAGGACGGTGCGGCGAAAACCTTCCGCTTCAATTCGCAAAACTATGTCGATCAGAAATTGAAGAATTCGGTCGATGGCCGCGCGGAGCGCAACGGCGCGAAAGTCGGCGTCAGTCTGAGTAAGCCGGCGTTGAAAAAAATCGGCATCGATTCGGGTGGTATCTTCTTCCCCACCGATCACATGCGCCGGATCATCATGGCGGCGCGCGCGGGACAATCGCTGTTGCAGGGGCCGGTCTTCGACGGTTCGGAAACCGGTGACAAGGTCTATGAGACGTTGAGCGTGATCGGGCCAGTGATCGAGCCGGATACACGCAAGCTTGACGATGTGACGGCGAAGGATGCGACGCTGTCAAAGATGCGTCGCTGGCCGGTGACAATCAGCTATTTCGAAAAGGGCAAGGTCGGCGGCGAGCAGACGCCGGTTTATTCGATCCGCTTCGAATTGTTCGAGAATGGGATCTCGCGGGCATTGTCGCTGGATTACAACGATTTCGTCGTCGCCGGCGAAATGACGTCGCTGGAAATGCGCCCGGCCAAGCCCTGCAAGTAACCAAGCCCTGCAAGTAACCAAGCCCTGCAAGTGAGCAGGAGATCCGCACTGTGACTTGGCCGGTCACCCCGTGTTCACTGCAGCAGGATTTTCCGTCCGTGGAAGGCTTCCGCGAAGCCGTCCGGAGCGCGGCATTCCGCGCCGCGCATGCGCGCCAGACCCATGAAGATTTGCACGTCGAACCAGTCCTTTGATCGTTGTGTGCTGAAATGCTCGTGGAGGAGCTTCGCCTTGCGCTCCATCAGTGTCCTCGTCGCCGGGATGTAGACGTTCGGTTTGCCCAGATCGCCGTCCCATTTGGGAATTTCGTATTCGAGGATGACGTGGTCGCGAAATGTGGTCCACGTGAGCATGGATACCTCACGATGATCCTGATGCGCATCGTTGCGGCAGTGGCACAGGATCAGGTCGGGTGAGGTGCGCCGCTTCAACTCCTGGAACCAGTTCTTGATGTCGGCTCCCTGGTAGGGGAAAAAGCCATCCTTGAACTCCGCCAGGTCGATAACCAACCGCGTCGCGTTGGCGGCAAAGGCGTGGGCCGATGCACGTGCTTCGTCGGCACGCGGACCGTGCGCGCTCAGGACCGCCCAGTGCACATCCAGGCGTATGCCGCGATCGATCCAGCCGAGGATCGTCGCACCCGCACCGATTTCGATGTCATCCGAATGGGCGCCGATACACAGGACGGAAAGACGCTCGCCTGAACCGGCAAGTCCAAGGACTTTCATCCGATCTTCCTCATATAATCGGCCGAGATGCCCGATGTCTCCGGCTTGAGAAGCCAGGGTGTCGCGCCTTTCTCCACGAGGTCTTCGAGGATTTCCTTGTCCTTAAGCGTGTCCATGGGACGCCAGAAACCTTCGTGCCGGAAGGCCAGGAGCTGATCGTCCTCGATCAAGCGCAGGAATGGCGCCTCGACGAGTTCCTCGCCGCTGCGCATGTAGTCGAAGATCTCCCTGCGGAAAATAAAAAAGCCGCCATTGATCCACAGATTGGCGTCCTCACTGGCGCGGATGTTTTCGACCGCTCCGCCCGACCGCATTTCAACCAGATGCAGACTGAACGATGGCCGCACAGCCGTGAGGCAAGCGATCTTTCCGCTCTTGCGAAAGGTATCGATCATTTCATTCAGATCGATATCGGCAAGGCCGTCGCTGTAGTTGGCGAAGAACATCTCCTCGTCCGCGACATGCTCGCGCACAGCCCACAAACGCTCACCGATGTTACGCCAGATGCCGGTGTCGATCATCGTGATCCGCCAGTCCAATTGCGGATTGCTGAGC
>JAEXXW010000203.1 GCA_023405565.1 Pseudomonadota bacterium | reverse complement strand
CCAGCACGTCGACATTGTCGTTGGGACGTGAGGCCATGAAGGCAGAGCCGAGGCCGCGGCCGCTATTGGAGCCGAGCATGCCGTTGAACGTCGTGGCGAAACGCTCACCCGGCTTCAGGATATCGCTGACATCCTTGGTGCGGAACGAGACTACGCCGCCGATGGCGCCGGAGCCGTAGATATTCGCCGTCGGGCCGCGCACGACTTCCACGCCGCCAAGCAGTTCTGGCTCGAGGAAGAAGCCGCCATTCGCGTTGTGACCGGTGCGCTGATAGTTCTGGCGTGCGCCATCGACGACGACGGCGACGCGTCCGAAATCCTGCAAACCGCGGATATTGATGGATGTTTCCGGCGTGTCACCACGATCCTGGAACGAAACGCCGGGCGTATTGTAGAAAATGTCCGACAACCGCTTGGCCGAGACCGTATTGATCGTGTCGAGCGTGATGACGCTGATCGGAGCCAGGGCGTCGATCGCTTTTTCCTCACTCTTGCTCGCCGAGACGGTGATCGTGTCGAGCGCGATCGGCGATTGAGCCTGTACTGAATAGTTGGATGCGATGACGCCGGTCAATGATCCGGCGATTAAATAGGAACGCCTCTTGCGTCGCGTCATGTCAGCCCCTGATTGATCGGCGAGGTTGGGCTGGCGTGCGCCGCAAATGCGGTAGGCTGGCTGGCTAAGTTCGCTTTATTCAGTAGTCGTAATCAGCGACTGTGCGGCAAGTCAATCAAGCCACATCGCCGGGCCAGCGAAGAAGCGCTTACCATGGACTGGGTGCAACAAATTAAAATAATTCAAAACTGGTTCCCTAAAGCAATTCCAAATCATAGCTGATGACGCTGCAGAATCCGCCGCTAAATTGGCGGTGCAATGACAGAAAATGAGACATCGCGTGGGCCGCTCGACGATGCCGAAGTGGCGAAGCACCCCAACCGTCAGATCACGATGATTGGACAACAACTTGACAGCCAGCAGATATTTCAGGGCGGCCGTGAGGTCATGATCTTGCACGGCCAGGAAATCTATCGCCTGCGGCTGACAGCCCAGAACAAGCTGATTCTGACAAAATGACGATTATGTGCAGACTGATTGTTGCTGCGGCGTTCGCTTGTTTTTCGCTGACGCCGCAAGGAGCGGCCTCGGCCACCAGCGTGCGGGATGCTTCCGGGCGCACCGTCGTCGTCAATGATGTATCGCGCATCGTTTCGATCGGTGGTGCCGTCACAGAGATATTGTATGCGCTTGGGCAGGAAAAACGTCTGGTCGGTGTGGATACAACGAGCCTGTTTCCGTCCGAGGCGCTGAAATCGAAGGCGAATGTCGGCTATTTTCGGCAATTGTCACCAGAGGGGGTTGTGGGGTTGAATCCGTCCGTCATTCTGGCGATCGAAGGCGCGGGCCCCAAGGAAACCATCGCTGTTTTGCAGTCGGCGTCCGTTCCGCTGGTCAGTATCCCGGACAAATTCGACGGCGACGGCATCATTGAAAAGGTGAGGATGGTCGCCAAAGCGATCGATGTGGAGCAAAAAGGCGAATGCCTGAGCCGCATGGTGGCTGGCGATCTCGCGGCCCTCGCGAGTCTGCGGAGCGGGATCGAGCGCCCGGCCAAGGTTCTGTTCGTTCTCTCATTCGTTAATGGCCGGCCGATGGTGGCGGGTCGCGGCACGGCCGCCGACGGCATCATCCGTATGGCCGGTGCGGTCAACGCCATCGACAGTTTCGAGGGCTACAAGATCGTCAATGACGAGGCCATCCTCCAGGCCGCGCCCGATACCGTGATCGGGATGAAGCGAGCGGGTCTGGATCACGATGCCCAGACGATATTTTCAAACGCTGCCTTCCGCGAGACACCGGCCGCGAAGCGGGAGCGCTTTTTCGCAATGGACGGGCTTTACATGTTGGGATTCGGACCGCGAACTGCTCGTGCCGCGCGGGATCTTGGTCGTTTTCTCTATCCCGAAAAGACGTTTGCGGAGCTTCCGTCCGAAGCGCAGGACGGTGCCAAGCCGTCGTGCAAAGATTGATCGTCGGCGAAGTACTTCCGATGACACGAAGGCGCGTGCGACCCAAAGGCTGGCTGGTTCTCGGTCTGTTTGCGTTGCTTCTCATTGCGGCTGCCGTCGTCTCGGCCACGATCGGCGCCGCCGGAATCCCCTTGCATCGTCTGCTTGCGGCGTTGACCGGAAGTGAAGGAGACGCGGCTCATCTCACGCGTGATCAACTGGTCCTGTGGTCCATTCGATTGCCGCGCATCGCCGTGGCTATCGGAATCGGAGCTTTGCTGGCCGTGGCAGGCGCGGTCATGCAGGGCTTGTTCCGAAATCCGCTGGCCGATCCCAGCCTTGTCGGCGTCTCGAGCGGAGCCGGGTTTGCCTCGGCGGCAACGATTGTGTTGGGTGACAAATTGCTCGCCGGCTCGGCCATGCAGCTTCCTTTCGAGCTTCTTCCGGTCGCTGCGTTCCTCGGTGCCTTGACAGCGACGCTCGCTCTGCATCGCATCGCAACGCATGGGGGACGGACGTCGATTGCCATTTTTCTCCTGGGCGGGCTTGCGGTTGCTGCCCTCGCGAATGCCGGCATCGGGCTCCTGGTTTTTGTCGCCGATGACCGTCAGCTTCGCGACGTGACATTCTGGCTGCTGGGCTCACTCGCCGGTGCGACCTGGCCCAAAGCTTGGATGCTGGTGCCCTTCCTTGTTGCCGCACTTGTGGCGATCCCGCTGATCACGCGAGGCCTGGATTTGCTCGCGCTTGGTGAAGCCGAAGCCTTCCATGCGGGCGTGTCGGTACAGCGTTTGAAAGTCACTTGCATCGTGCTGATCTCCGCCATCACCGGTGCCGCTGTGGCGATCTCTGGTGTCATCGGGTTTGTCGGCATTGTTGTCCCGCACCTTCTGCGTCTGCTCATCGGGCCGGCGCATGGCATCCTGTTGCCGGCTTCGATGCTGCTGGGAGCGACACTGATGCTGTGCGCCGACACCGCGGCGCGTGTTCTGGCCGCCCCTGCGGAAGTTCCGATCGGAATTATCACCGCCATGATCGGTGCCCCATTCTTTATTGCGCTCCTGCTCAGGCAGCGTTCGGTTGCCGCGTTATGAACGCGCTTGTCGATGTGACCGCAGCTGTCGTGCGGTTTGGGACGCGTGTGCTTCTCGACGGTATTGATCTGACGGTCAGGCCCGGCGAAATCGTTGCCCTGGTCGGGCCAAACGGTGCCGGAAAATCCACATTGCTGCGGTCGGTGGCGGGCGAAATCCGTCTTGCCGAGGGGAGTATCGCGGTCAAGGGCCGACCCTTGACCGATTACTCGGCGCGTGAGCTTGCACAGCATCGGGCCGTGTTGT
>JAEXXW010000375.1 GCA_023405565.1 Pseudomonadota bacterium | reverse complement strand
GCATAGCGACCAGCAATCGTGACAATGTCGAAAGATCGATGCTGGTGTGTTCGGATAATTCGCCGAGCCGATGGTCGCCGTGGTGCCACAACTCAAGCAATACGCGCCACATCGGCAGCGTAACGTCATAAGCCTCGATGTCTCGCGAAAACATCACGCCGATGCGAAGGCCGGCGCGATTCAGGAGATAGGGCAGGAAGTCTTGAAGGATCAGCTTGCGAGACATCGTCGCACCGTAAGGTTCATTCCCGAATAGAGGCGAATATTTTCAGGTGCAAGAAAATTTCCCCGCTGGTCGCTTTTTTTGCGACGCAGCAACGTCATTGCGAAAATATTTGCAAATGCAAATTAATACTTGCCGTCACATGCGCGCTCCAATAGGCTTCGCCAAAATGATAAAAATCCAGGGAGGTTTGGCATGGCGCTTGCCGCCACCGCGACAGATGCGGACATTCCAGGCGTTGCCGAGTTGTTGCGGCGTGCGGAGGAGATCTCCGTCATCGCGCGCGAACGCGCCATGGAGACGGAGAAGGCGCGACGGGTCTCGGCCGATCTGATCGAACAGATACGGAAAGCCGGTCTCTTTCGTGTCATGCAGCCGCGCCGCTATGGCGGGTTTGAATATGGCTATGATGTTTTCGTGGAAGCTGTGTCGGCAATCGCCAGCGGTGATGGTTCCACCGGCTGGGTCTATAGTCTTGGCGCCGTGCATTCCTGGATGGTCGCCTGCTTTCCCGACCGGGCGCAGAACGACTTCTGGCATGATACGATCGATGCCATCGCGGCCGCTTCCTATGCACCTGCAGGCAAGGCCGCGCCGGATGGCGATGGTTATCGGCTGAGCGGTCGCTGGAGTTTTGCCAGCGGTGTCGACAATGCCGGATGGGGCATTCTTGGCGGGATCATTCCATTTGCCGATGGTCCGAAGCCAGGCTTCTTCCTTGTTCCGAAATCGGATTATTCCATCGACGATGACTGGAATCCGATGGGGCTTGCGGGAACCGGCAGCCGGAGCATCCTCATTTCGGATGCGTTTGTGCCCGGCTATCGTGTTGCCACCTTCGCCGATCTGCTGACCGGGCGTGGTCCCGGCACCTTGGTGAATACCAACCCGCTCTACAGACAGCCGATGCTGGGCGTTGTACCTCAGTGTCTCGTTTCGCCGGCGCTTGGCATGGCGCGGGGCGCCTTGAAGGCCTTCATCGATCAGGTCGGCAATCGCACGACGCGCGGTGCGGTCGCCGGCGGCAACAACCGCATGTCGGAATTCGCGACCGTGCAGATGCGTGTCGCCGAAGCCACGGCTGCCATCGACGCAGCGCAACTCATGATCCATCGTGATCTGCGCGAGACGTGGGCCGTGGCGGAGAGCGGCCGGAGCGTCGATATCGATATGCGCATGCGCAATCGCCTGACGCACAGTTTTGCGACCAAATTGCTGGTGCAGGCCGTCGATGCCGTATTCCTGGCGATGGGCGGCAGCGCGCTTGGCATGCATCATCCGGTGCAGCGCTTCTGGCGAGACATCCATGCGGTCGCCTCGCATATCAGCCTGAACTGGGATTCGGTCAGCGCCATGTATGGTCAGCATGTGTTCGGTCTTGAACCCAAAGGCCAATACTGACCGGCTCCGACGCGGGAGCCTTCAACGAATAACGGCGGGATACGCCGAAACGAAACAAAGGGAGTGAACATGAAACTGTTTCGGGTTCTGACATTAACCGCCGCGGCGTTGCTGACGGCGACATTCGCGCAGGCACAGACATTCACCATGAAGTTGTCGTCGCCGACGGTGAATGACCTCACGCAGGAATGGATGAAGGAGTTCAAGGCCGGCGTGGAAGCGCGGACGGGTGGTCGCGTCAAGGTCGAGATTTATCCGGCAAGTCAGCTTGGGCAGATCCCTGCGACGGTCGAAGGCACCGCCATGGGGACGATCGAAGCGGTTGCTCCGGCCAGCGGGTTCTTCATCGGCCTTGAGCCGCGCTTCCAGGTTTTCGATGCGCCCGGTCTTTTCAATGATATGCAGCACGCGCAGCGGGTATTCGCAGACCCGGAGGTGCGCAATAAACTCGCCACTTTGGGCGGCAACAAGGGCATTGAGCCGATCGCATTCCTGCCGCACGGCCCGCTGATGCTGCTGTCGCACAAGCCGGTCCGTTCCGTCGCCGACTTCAAGGGGCAGAAGATCCGCGTACCGGGCGCCGCGCCGCTGCAGATCGAGCCATTCAAGAAGCTCGGCGCCGCGCCGATTTCGATGCCGCTCGGTGAAGTGCTGTCGGCCATGCAGAACCGCACGATCGATGGCCTGATCGCCAGCACGACGGTCTTCACGGCGTTCAAGTATTACGACCTGGCGAAAGGCCTGACGGCGCTGCCTGGCGCGTTCATTGTCGTTCCGGTCATGGCGAACAAGACGTTCCTCAAGTCGCTCGGCCCGGACCTCGAAGCTGCGGTGCGGGACGAGGCCTTCAAGGCGCAACAGAAGGTCGAGAAGTTCGGTGTCGAGGATGCCGGCCGTGCCGTCGACATCTGGAAGAAGAATGGCGGTGAGAACATCGCTTTCCCTGACGCCGAGAACAAGCTCTATATGGATCAGGTCAAGTCGGTGTTGCCCGGCCTGCTCAATGCAAATGCTGCGATCAAGGCGGATTATGACGTGTTGTCAGCCGCCGCGCAGCGTTTGGGCCAATAAGCAAGCAGGACGGGATGATAGCCGTCGAAAAGCTGGTTGACGCGCTCACCTTTGCGGTTGAGCGCGTCCTCGCGTTGGC
>JAEXXW010000364.1 GCA_023405565.1 Pseudomonadota bacterium | reverse complement strand
GAAGCCATCTTTGCATTGCAGAATGCGCGCGTCTCTTACGAAGTATAATTTAAGTCAGATTTCATACTTAGTTCTCAGCAATACCATCGGTTCGGCTCATTTCTAATTTGTAGAAACCTCATCACATGAACAACCGATAAGGATAAACATTCCGAGGTAGGTCCGGGACGTTCGCTATCGTGCGGGCCAGTTTCTGCGAATAGCGAATGCTAACCGGTACTGGGTCGTAGAGCGCGTCGTTATTCCAATCCATCTTCGTGAGGGCCAACGCCTCATGGGCAGTGAGTTCAAGTGGCCCGCTGCCGGCATGACGGATCAGTTGTAGTGGCCGGGGAATGCTCTTCTTGCCCTGATAGTAATCGCCTTTGGTTGAGACCTCGGGAGCATTGCCCGCCACCCATATCAAGGCAGAATTGCCCGTGCGGATCACCATCGTCCCGCGCGGCACGGGAAACCCCGAAGGTTTTGACGGCGGTTTCTCTACGCCCGACTTGATGAGCCAGACGCCGCGCCAGCACGATGCCGAACTGACCTCGACGCACTCTATTTCCGCTACGCCGCTAAGCGCATCGAACGCGCCCTCGATTTCAGCTTCCTTGAACGCGGTCGTTTTGTGAATGACCATGCGCTTTGGTAGGTTGCCGCCATTGCGCCCCTGATAGAGTTCCAGGCTACGGGCAAGGACCGCGCGCATGTCGTCGCGACTTAGAAAGGGGTTCCGGCGGGCTTCGGCCACGTCGGCCACCGGGTCGCGCGCCTCGAACGCAACGAACTGCATTCCGCCGCCGTCCATGTCGAAGACCTGCGAGCAGCACGTCACATAATGCGCGTCTTGTTGGTCACCGCGCAGGGCATAAGCCAAGCCGATGTAGGCGGTGTCCGCCGGCACACCCTTCAGCGGCGCGAGCTTCCATGGCGTGCCCGCAGCCTTCACATAAAGTGCGGTTGAAAGACGCCACGCGAGCGAGGCCTTAAAACTGAAGGTAAAGGCGCGATCATTCAGAACCTGGGTCGGAATATTATACTTCGCGCCCAAAGCCTTCAGCACATCGTGTGCGTCAAAGAATTTTCCGCGTGTCGCCGTGTCCCAGTTGTCAGGAAAGTGGACCAGCACAACGTCGAACTCATTGCGAACGGCGTCGAGGCGGCGGAGCGCGGCATCCATTGCAAGGTATAGGCGATGCTGCGCGTTGCCGTCGCCCGGCAACTGGTCGAGGTGTTCAGGCCACTTGATGTGCGCGCTCGCTGGCGCGGCATCAAGCGACACGCGGAACAGGCTCTCAAAACCGGGATATTCCGGCACATATTCTGATCGGTCGGAAGGCCGATGCACGCCCCGCAACAGCTTCATCAGGTCACCGCGACGATGGAAAGCGCTCTCCGGGCCAACCGTCGCGATTCGAATACGGGGGGTGTATCCGCTAAACGATCCTTTCGAATACGGCCCGAAGTTCAGGAGGCCACGCAATGGATGGACATCTACCTGGGTGGCATCGGATGGCGAAAACGACAGGTCTGGCTCATCCAAGAGCGTGAATGGCGGCAGCTCGGTGAGGGCTGGGTTCGCCATCATTTGCTCCTGTCGAAGTAGGTATGGTGATGCGATGGTCGGCTGAACCCTGTGACGGGTGACACCTTGAACACGGCATCAATGCCAGTGCCCTCTTCGAGCCCGAAGGCACTTCGGGTCGTGCCTCCCGTTTCGGTTAGAAGCTGTGCCCAAGCCCCAATAATGCTGGCCCAATTCCTATTATAGCGCGGAGCCCATCGCTCGCGGCGCCAGTCACCGGCAGGATCACCTCGGCGCTCGGCTCGCATACCCATTTCAGCCGGAGCTTCTTCGGCGACCAGACCCTCCGCAATGTCCGTTTGGGAACTATCTTGCCGGGGCAACTGGACAAACGTGTAGGGCTCGAAGCCGCACCACCACTTTCCATCGACTCGTTCCAGCTTGAGGTGGACACCCTCCTGAAACGGGAAGCCAAGCTTTGGCACTGTGCCAAACAGACTGGTGCCGTAGGCGTCGCGCAGCCGGGACAGGGTTTGTTGCTGACGCCGCGTTCGATCAGGATCATCGCTATCGCGCGGTGTTGCAACGACGAGCGAATGGCCCGAACGCCTGTAGCGTGGGATGAGCGGGCGCTGTCGGGCGAGAGACCGCACAAGCGTGTCGTAGAGCAACCCCACCGCCCAGCTATCGGCGACCGGATCTAGGTCGATCGTGCCAGCGAGCGATGGGCCGAGCGGAGCCAAGGCATCCAGGATTTCCTGGTCCCGCCCGAACGCCGCTAGCTCACGCCCCAACGCGGCTGCCGTCGCTCGGTATCCCTTCACTTTGAAGATCTCGCGCACTTCTGCCGACGTCGTTGATTGGCTCAGCCTGATGCGTCTGGCTACGGTCGGCATCGATGGGAGCAGAATTGCCGAATAGCGCAGCACCGGGAAGGCGCGGGCTTTGGTATGTGGAACCTGAACGGGCACGAGGCGCGGCGTAGGTCGCCCTGCCATCACGCGGCCAAGAAGCGGCTGGGGCAGGTCGGTTATCTTGATGATATCCGCAGCCAGCTCGTCGAAGGTCGCGCACTCGACGACGGCCACGTCCACGCCGGCTGCTTGAGCACGATCTAGGAATTCGATCACTGCTGGCAGCAAGCGCGAAACTGACGAGGTGAGCCAGTAAAGCCCGTTGGGAAATGGCGACGGCCCATCCAGAACCGTGTTCAGCGCCTCCATGATCGAAGCGTCGCGTCCACTATAGCCGACGAAGATCATTCCGAAGCGCTTGCCGGATTCCACCAGCACATGCCGCATTCGGGCGTCCTGTTCCTCCAGTTCTGATCCCGTGTTCTTAATCGTGATCGACTGATAATCGCCGTGGAGCTTCGCTACCAACGGCCAGTCCGATTCATTCAGGCACCGCATGGCACGGTCGGCGGAATCGATCGCCGCCACAGTCGGGCGGTTCTGGCCGTCTATCGGGAGGATCGCATTTGCCGAATGCGCCGATTCCTCGATAAGCGGATCGAAGTTCGTGGTGAAAACGCTATCGACCTTGCCAGCAGCCATAAGACTGCCAAGCACCTTATGTCCAAAACAGGGAGTGCCCTTGGAGATCGCATCGTCTATATACTGTCGGCGATGCCGGGCTTCTGGATAGACCGCTTCGAACGCCTTGGCATATTCCGTAGGATCGCCGTCAGGCGGCAACAGTGACGTTTGCCGAAAAAAGGCATCGATCCTGTCGATCCACACTGGATCAGCCGTATCGATCTCTCGCTTTGACAGGTTTGTCTCGCGGCAAAAGATTTGCGCCTTGAAGTCGCGGATCATTGCATAGCCGGTCGGGATGCCGGAGGCGGCCGATGCACCAGCGCCTAGGAACCAGGCCACGAGATTGGGCCTCAGGTCGAAGGCGGTCGCAAATTGTGCGGCGGATATAGTTTTTATCGGCACAGTCTCCCCCTTGTTAGGCCGCAGTGGGGAGCGGGTCGGTTCCCTCGCTCAAGATGGCGAAATATCGCCGGTAACTGAACACGCGCCCCCGTTTGCGCCCGGTGATTTCCTCGACGATGCCGAACCGCTCCAGGTCGGCGAGCGCAGCGTTGACCGTGGGGGCTGAGAGACCTGTCTTCTGAACGAGCTGGTTGGCCGTCAGGAACGGGTTCTGCTGAAACAGATCATGGATACGAAGCGCGGAGCCTGCCCGGTCGCTCTCTGTCGTAATCCGTTCGCGGTCTTCCTTGAACAGATCGACAATCCTTGTGGCTGCATCGAACGCCTGATTTGCCGTATCCGCCACGCCGGTGAGGAAGAAATCGAGCCAGGCTTCCCATGCCCCGTGCTCGCGCACCTCCTGAAGCAGTCGGTAATAATCGGCGCGATGAGTTTTCAGGTACAGGCTCAAATAGAGGAGCGGCTTGCGCAGCACACCGTTGACGCAGAGATACAACGTCACCAGCAAGCGGCCGATCCTGCCGTTGCCATCAAGAAACGGGTGGATGGTCTCGAACTGGACATGCAGCAGCCCGGCCTTGATGAGGGCGGGCAAACGCGAATCGTCCTCGTGCATGAATCGCTCAAGCGCATCGAGACAACCATCCATCTCGGTCGGCGGCGGCGGCACAAAAAGCGCGTTGCCTGGACGTGAGCCACCGATCCAGTTCTGAGACCGCCGAAACTCGCCGGGATTTTTCGTGCCGCCACGCCCGCTTTGCAGCAAGCGTTCGTGCATCTCGCGGATCAGACGCAGCGAAAGCGGCAAGCCTTCCAGGCGCTCCAGCCCATACATCATCGCATCGACATAGTTCGACACTTCGCGGATATCGTCGATCGGCTGTCCCGCCTGCGCCTCGGTCTCGAAGCGGAGCAAATCCGAAAGAGTCGATTGCGTGCCCTCGATCTGGGATGAAAGCACCGCTTCTTTCCTCACATACATGTAGAGGAACAGTTCCTGACGCGGCAGCAGCATGGTGATGCCGTCCAGTCGCCCCAAGGCACGTTCCGCCAGACTGAGCCGCTCCAGAAGATCCAGCACGTCGATCGGCGGTTTCGGCGGCAGCGGAGGCGGCACGAAGGCGCGCACCATTTCGCCCGCAATCGAGGTCTCGACAAAGCGGCCTAGCCGGAGGTTGGAAGCTGATTCGGACATGCCCCATTATGTGGGTGCAGCGTTATTTAAGCAATTGCCACTTGGCTTAAATAGAGGTTGGGCTAAGTTAAGCGGTCTTAAATAACGGGCGGCACCATCATGGGCGGATACACGCAACGGGTTCGTGACAGTATTCTTCCGCTTTCAGTGGCGGGAAACCTGCCGGCTGCGTTCGACGAGTGGTCCTTCACCGACAACACAGTCGATCACGAGCAACCCGTCGAAACCTGTGAACTCTGCGGCCAGCAAGACCTTCGCTACCACTTCGAGATCGCCAATCACTATACCGATGCGACGCTTTGGGTCGGCTCCCACTGCATACTTCAATTCGACGTGGCGGTCATGGAGAAAGGGCGGCGCCTGTCGCCAGCCGAGGCGAAGCGTCACCTCACCAAGCTGACCCAACAGATGCAGTTGGAATCCTGCATCCGCACACTCGAACAGCTTGCCGCGAAAGAGAACAATCCCATCCTGTCGGGGGCTCTGGATTACTATCGCAAGAACAAGAAGCTCACGCCGAAATACGCCGCCGTCGTGTTTTGGAAGCTTCAGGCCTTCAACATCGATCATCACCCGTCGTTCTTCCAGATCGAGCTTCGCCGCGCCCAACATATCGACGATCTCAGACAAATGCCGACTGCGCGCGTTCATCGGTTTTGGAGTGCGTTGACGACCGCCCAACGTCGCAAGGCGGTTGAACTGGGTCACGCTGACCCGAAAGTATAGAGGCGGCGCGGCGATCAGGCTGCATGGCTTTCAGGTTTTGATCTTTATCCATCCTGATCCGGTCCTCGTGCCCGGCGCCTGCTCGCGCTCATGCCGGGCTAATTGCTTGGGGGCGCTGCCCCCTGGCGCGGCGCAAGGGATCGCTGACGCTCGACCGGGACGGTCTCCCCAGCCTTCCGCGCGGATGCGTGTTTCACACTCTCAGTCATGATTTCGATCCGCTTGTGCAGGCCGGGTGATCCCCCTCCGTCCCGGCCGCCCTTGCTCCTTGCACCCCCCGGTCTCGCCGACGGGCAGGGTTTCAGCGCGGCGCTTCGCTGCGCGAAACCCAAGCCAAAGGATCAAGACCATGACCGACACTATCGAAACGACCGCCACGGTTTCCGACGTCCCCGCCGCAGAAAACGGCGCGGTGCTGTCCTTGCCGCTGTCGAAACTCAAGAAGTCGCCCCGCAATGCCCGCAAGACCCCGCACAGCGAAGCCCATATCGAGGCGCTGGCAGCCAGCATCGCCGCCAAGGGGATGCTGCAAAATCTGGTGGTGGAGCCGGAGACGAACACGGACGGCGAACCGACCGGAAGCTACTTCGTGACCATCGGCGAAGGCCGGAGGCTGGCGCAAATGCTGCGCGTGAAGCGCAAGCAGATCAAGAAATCCGAACCGATCCGTTGTGTTCTGGATACCGAGAACGATGCGGCAGAAATCTCGCTTGACGAGAACGTCACCCGCGAGGCGATGCATCCCGCCGACCAGTATGAGCGGTTCCGGGAGTTGGCGGACAATCGTGGATGGGGCGCGGAAGAGATTGCCGCCCGGTTCGGCGTGACTCCGCATGTCGTCCGCCAGCGGATGCGTCTCGGCGCGGTCAGCCCGAAGCTGATGCAGGTCTATCGCCAGGGCGGCTTGTCGCTGGACCAGTTGATGGCCTTCGCCATCACCAAGGATCACGACCGGCAGGAGCAGGTGTTCGACAACCTGTCCTATAACCGCGAGCCGTGGATCATCCGGCGCGACCTGACCAAGATGAACGTGGAGGCGACCGACCGGCGCGCGCGTTTCGTCGGGGCGGACGCCTATGCCGAAGCGGGCGGCACCATCATCCGCGACCTCTTCACCGAGGACCGGGGCGGCTTTTTCGAGGACGCCGCGCTGCTGGACCGGCTGGTCATCGACAAGCTGGGAACCATCGCCGCCGAAGTGCAGGTATCAGAGGGATGGAAGTGGACCACCGTTCACATCGACTTCCCCCATGCCCACGGGATGCGCCGCACCTATCCGCATCCGGTGGACCTGTCGGCGGAAGACGCCGCCGCCTATGATGCCGCGCAGGAAGAATACGACCGTCTGACCGCTGAATATGAGGGTTATGACGAATTGCCCGACGAAGCGGATCAGCGGTTCGGGGAGTTGGAAATGGAGATCGAGCGGATCGACGCCAAGCGCCACGCCTATGATGCCGACGAGATCGGGCGCGGTGGGGTGTTCGTCATCCTGAACCATGACGGCACCGCCCGCATCGAACGCGGCTTTATCCGCGCCGAGGACGAGGCACCGGAAATGGAGGAAGGCGAAGATGGTAAAACCGTCACCATCACCGAGGATGGGGAAATCATATGGGACGAGGACGATGGCGAGGACGCCGAACCGAACCCGGAAGACGAGGATGCCGGTGATGCGGGAAAGCCGCTGTCGGATGCCCTTGTCCGCGACCTGACCGCGCATCGCACCCTTGGCCTGCGTCTCGCCCTTGGCGAGCAACCGGACATGGCGCTTGTGGCGGTTGTTCATGCGCTCGCGGCGCAGACCTTCTATCGCGGCGGGGAAGCCTCCTGCCTCGAAATCAGGCTGACCAGCGCGTATCTCGCGTCCCACGCGGACGGGATCGAGGACACGCCCGCCGCGCAGGCGCTGGCGGATCGTCATGCCGGATGGGCATCGGACATGCCCCGCGACGTGGCGGACCTGTGGTCGTTCGTCGCCGGGCTGGATCAGGCGAGCCTCATGGCCTTGCTCGCCCATTGCGCATCGCTGACCGTCAATGCGGTCAGGATACCGTGGGAGCAGAAGCCGAACGCCCGCGCGACCACGGAGAAGCTGGCGAGCGCGGTGGCGCTGGACATGACGGCGCACTGGACTCCGACGACCCGGACCTATCTCGGTCGCGTGACCAAGGCGCATATCCTCGCTGCCGTTTGTGAAGGTGTCAGCGACGAAGCCGCCGAGCAGATCACAGGCTTGAAGAAGCCTGACATGGCGGAGGCTGCCGAACAGCTTCTGGCCGGAACCGGCTGGTTGCCGTCCCTGCTACGCACCGCGCGGCCCGCGTGGCTGGACGCTGCGCCGGAAGTGGACGCCTATCTGCAAGCCGCCGAGTGAGGACCGGGCCGGGATCGCGTGAGCGGTCCCGGCCTTCCTGTTTCCAAC
>JAEXXW010000293.1 GCA_023405565.1 Pseudomonadota bacterium | reverse complement strand
AATACGGTTGTCTTGCTTCGTTGCTGTGAATGGCGGGCTCGACCAGTTCTGTCCCTCTACCGGCACGACATCCGTGTGCGCAGACAATACAACCCCGGCGCGGTCAAGCGGACCGATGGTTGCGAACAGGGATGCCTTCTTGCCACTTCTGTCCGGTATGCGGCGACATTGCACATCATATCGCGACAGGAATTGTTCGATCCATGAGACGAGGTCGAGATTGGAATCGCAGCTGACGGACGAAAATCCGATCAGCGAATCCAGAATTTCGATTGTGGTTTGTTGCCCGGTCATCGCATGTCATCTAGTGTAAGCGTGAATGACGAGGTGATGGTGCAATGACGTATTCCATATCGGCACGCTGCGAGAAGACCGGAGCCTTTGGCATTGCGATCACGTCGTCGTCGATTTGCGTCGCCAGCCGCTGCGCATGGGTTGGTCCGCTTGGCGCAGTCTCGACACAGAACGTCACCGATCCGGCGCTGGGGCCGGCCGGCCTTACCTTGCTGCGGCAGGGGCTGGGGGCGGGCGCTGTTCTCGATCTGCTTTTGGCCGGCACACCGGAGCCGGATTATCGCCAGGTCGGCGTGATCGATCGCTATGGCATGACGGCCTTGCATTCCGGTAAGGAGGCTTTGCCGCTTGCGGCTTATGCCGAAGGACCGTCCTGCATCGCGCTCGGCAATCTTCTGGCTTCGCCCGATGTGCCGGTGCACATGATCGAGGCTTACCTCGCTGCATCGGGTGAGGCGTTGGCCGAACGTTTGATGCGGGCGCTGGAGGCAGGGCTGGACGCCGGCGGTGAGACCGGAGACGAGCACGCGGCCGGATTGCATGTCGCCGAGACGTTTGATTGGCCGGTGGTCGATCTGCGTGTCGATTGGCATGACGAGCCGATCGCCGAATTGCGCCGCGTGTGGACGCTGTATGCGCCACAACGCGCCGCCTATGAATCGCGCGCGCGGGCGCCGGGGACTGCGCCGAGCTTCTAGCATCTCAGGCACTCGCCGGCGGGAAGGCGACAGCGTCGTTGCCGCTGACGCCAATGGCGATCTTTGCGCCATCGTCCCAATTGCCACGAGCGTCCTTGGCGCTGAGCCGCATCAGAACGCGGGCGGACGAAGCCGGCGTGTCGACATAGAGGTCAACGTGACCGCCTTGATAGATGGAGGCCGCCACGGCGCCGTCGAACGCGGCATCAGCCGCTGACGCAACATGCAGATGTTCGGGCCGGATGAAGAGATCGACATGGGTTCCGATGGCCGAGCCGGTCAGTGGTGCTGCAGGCACCGTAATCGCGGTTTTGCCGACGGCGACGACGGCATCGTCGCCTTCAAAGCGAACAAGCGTCGCGCGCAGCCATGAGCCTTCACCGATGAACGAGGCAACGAAGCGGTCGGCCGGACTCCGATAGAGTTTTTCGGGTGTATCAATCTGGCGGATCTGTCCTCCCGACATCACAGCAATGCGGTCCGACAGCGACAGCGCCTCGCTCTGGTCGTGCGTGACGAAGATGGTGGTGACGCCGAGATTGCGCTGGATCTCCTTCACCTCGACCTGCATCGATGCGCGCAGGTTCTTGTCGAGGGCGGAGAAGGGCTCGTCGAGCAGCAGGACTTTGGGGCGAATGACCAGCGCGCGGGCCAAGGCGACGCGCTGCTGCTGGCCACCGGACAATTGCCGTGGCTTGCGATCCTCGAGGCCGGTCAGCTTCATCATCGCCAGTGCTTCAGAAACGCGCGTGCGGATTTCCTCCTTGCCGACGCCGCGCGCCTTGAGGCCATAGGCGACGTTGTTGGCAACGGTCATATGCGGGAACAGCGCGTAATTCTGGAAGACGATGCCGGTCTTGCGGGCAAAGGTCGGGACGTCGGTGACAAGCGAGCCGTCGATGAAGATCTCGCCTGCATCCGGGAGCAGGAAGCCAGCAACAAGATTGAGCAACGTCGTCTTGCCACAGCCGGAAGGGCCAAGCAGGGTCATGAATTCGCCGCGGCCGATCTTCAGCCAGGCATCGTCGAGCGCGACGCTGGTGCCGAAGCGTTTGCTCACGCCATCGAGCTGCACAGCGATGTCGCGTGCCGGTTCGGCATTCATGGTCAGCTGGACCTTCTCGGCCACAAGTTCAGCGGGCCTGCTCGACATTCAACACCTTTCCAAGACCGAGGTAAGCATTTGCGAGGGTCAACAGTGCGGCCGTCACGACGATGAAGATGACCGACAGGGCGGCCATCGTCGGGTCGGCATATTCGCGGACGTAGTTGTACATCGCCACCGGCAGCGTCTGGGTCCGCTGCGCCGTGACGAACAGCGAGGCGGTGAACTCGTTGAAGGATAGGATGGCGGCGAACAACCAGCCGCTGACAAGACCGGGCATCAGCAGCGGTAGCGTCACCGTGAAAAGCACGCGCCCGGGCTTCCCGCCGAGGCTGGCAGCCGCAAGCTCCAGCCGTTCATCGAGATTGCGGTGCGAGATGTAGACGCTGCGCAGTACGAAGGGCAGCACGAGGATCACGTGGCAGACGATGACAACAGTAAAGGTACGTGTCAGGCTGACCTGTGCGGCGAGGATCAGGAGGCCGAGGCCGACGGTGAAATGCGGCACCACCAGCGGCGCAAGCAACAGGCCTTCAATAAGCTTCTTGCCGCGGAAGTCATAGCGATCGAGCACGAAGGCAAAGGCGGCGCCGACGACGAGGGCGATGCTGGATGAGAGTAGCATCACGATCAGCCCGTTCTGAAAGCCGGTCTGGAAATCGCGATAGCTGATCGCCTTGTAGAACCAGCGTAGCGATAATTGCTCCGGCGGGAAGGAGAGGAGGGCTTTGTCATTGAAGGCCGCAATCGCGACGACAGCCGCCGGCAGGATGATGAAGCCGAGGATGGCGACGACGGCCGCGCGGCCGGCCCAACCCATCATCCGGTGAGACAGTGGTTTTGCCATCTCAATGCAGCCCGACTTTTTCCATGGGCCGCAGCATCAGCCGCAGCAGGAAGATCGACAGATAGGTCAGCAGCAGGCCGGCGACGCACAAGGCAGCCGCGAACGGGAAATTGAAGTTCGCAAAACCGAGCTGATAAACGAGGTTCGAGACCATGTTGACCTTGCCGCCGCCGACGAGTTGCGGCGTTGCGAATGCGCTGAAAGTCCATGCGAAAGCCGTGGTCAGGCCGGCGACGATGCCGGGGCCGGACAGCGGCAGCGTGACCGTGAAGAAAATCCGCAACGGGCCCGCGCCAAGGCTTTCGGCCGCCTTCTCGTAATCGGGATCGATATGAGAGATCGCGGCCGCCAGCATGATCACCACGACCGGCAATGTCACATGCACGAGCGCGATGGTGACGCCGGTCACGGTGAAGAGCAATTGCAGCGGCTGTGCGATGATGCCGCTTTTGACGAGCACGGAATTCACAAAGCCGGTATTGCCCAGCACCACAATCCAGGAATAGGTGCGCACCACTTCGCCGAGAAACAGCGGCGTGACGGTGACGATCAGGATGAAGGATTTCGCCGCCACATTGCTCGACCGCACCAGCGCATAGGCGAGAGGATAACCGAGCACGAGGCTGATGATGGCTGTCAGCAGGCAGAGCCACACCGTATCGGCGAATACCCGCGCATAGAGCGGCCGCAGCATGGCGCTGAAATTGGCAAGCGTGAATCCACCGACATCGAGCGAGCCGGGGATTTGTGCGCGTACGCTATATTGCAGGATCGCCGCCATTGCGACGGTGAACACGATTGCGACCAGCACAGCCGGAAAGGTGAACAGCCTGAAGAACGGGCGGTGCCGGGTATCGGCCGACAGGGGTGACGCTGAGTTATCCACGGATCAACCTGACACACGAAAGGGCCGGGTCCGCAGGATGCGGACCCGGCGGATGGCATCAGTTGATGACGTTTTCAGTGAACCACTTTCTCCATTCGCCGGTCTTCTCGGCGCGGAGCTTGTGGTCGATCACCAGCGTCTCCTTGGTCCACTGTTCGGGCGTCGTGAAGATGCCCGGCAGTTTGGCGACATCCGGATCGAGTTTGGCGTTGGTCACAACCGGGCTGCCCTTCTTCACGGTCGCAATTTCCTTTTGCACTTCTGGATCGAGCAGCACGTTGATAAACTTGTAGGCAAGATCGGTATTCTTCGAGCCTTTCATGA
>JAEXXW010000284.1 GCA_023405565.1 Pseudomonadota bacterium | reverse complement strand
ATTCAGTATCGTGAGATTCCGCATGAACCCACCATGTCGTCCAATCGTACAGCCCAAGCTTGCCATATACCGGGCGACCGGCTTGCCAAGAGCATCGTGCTGCGGCGCGACGGCGGCTATATCTTGGCCGTTATGCCGGCATCGCATCGACTCCGCCTTTCCGAATTGAAGACAAGGCTCGGCGAAGATGTGGAGATGGCCGATGAAGAGGAAATCAGTGAATTGTTCCGTGACTGCGCGCACGGTGCGGTTCCCGCCGTTGGCAGATGCTACGGGCTGGATGTCATTGTCGACGACAGTATCGAGGCGCAGCCGGAGATTTATATGGAAGCCGGCGACCACGAAACGCTGCTTCATCTCAGCAAAGCGCAGTTTACGCGCCTGACCGCTAATGCACGTCGGGGACGCTTCAGCGCCCATGATTGACGGTTTATCGCTTCGTGACTGCGGCAGGAGATAAGAGGGCAGCGCAATCTGCCGGCGTCGCCTTATGTGAAGAGTTGGCTCCGCCGGCCGGAAGCAAGTGCATCTGTGGGGTGGTCCAGGGCGCGGAGACCGCGAATGGCACTTTCAACAGGAAATGGTTGGTTCGCTCCGTTCCATGCTTGTTGAATTAGAACATTGTATTGTTGTTCAATGACTTTTCGGGGATCGGCTGCACAGCGTCCCAGTGTTCGACGATCTTACCGTTGTCGTCGAGACGGAACAGGTCAAAAATCGCGTTGCCGCGCGTCCCTGGCTCACGCACCGCATGGACATGCACGATCACATAATTGCCGTCGGCGAAGACGCGCTTGATCTCGCTCTTGTTCTGCGGAAATTTCTCTTTCAGGAAATTGATGAAGCCTTTGATGCCGTCCAGCCCGTCAGCGCCGATCGGATTGTGCTGGATATAGGTTGCGCCGACATATTTCGACGCCTTATCGAAATCCTTTTCGTTCAGTACGGCGTTGTAGAATTCAACGACATTTTTCTTGTTGGCTTCCATTTGCTGGGCGCCGGCCGCCTGCGCTTGTGGCATGGCGCCGGCCACCAACGCAAAAATCCCGATCGCAATCAGCGTCCTAATCATGTCCCCTCCCTCGCGCGCGTTGGCGGGCGCAAGCGCTGCTTGTGTTCAAAGGCTATCGGCGGCCCGAATGATCGTCAATTTTATGTTGCGGTATCGGGGGAAGGCGCGGCGCGACGGACGCGATCGCATCCCGCATATGACAGCTTGGACGAAAAAAATGGTGCCCCTGGCCGGGATCGAACCAGCACTCCTTGCGGAACTCGATTTTGAGTCGAGCGCGTCTACCAGTTCCGCCACAGGGGCAACGCCGCGAAAAGGAGCTTTCGAGCGTGCGGGACGGGCTGAATTTCGCCATCCCGGCGGGAGACATACGGGGATCGCCTCCGCCGATCAAGCGGTAATCAGCGCGTCCGCTGTCTTGCTGCCAAATCGCGCTCCTGTGTCTTGACGGCGCGGCGGCTTTTCCCTGAAACCGATCCGCTACGGCGTTCTGGCCGATATGATGGAATTGCAATGAGCCAACTGAGCCTGTTCGAGGACCTGAAGCGCAACCAGCCGGTGACGCTGGCGGCCGGAGCGGTCGCGCTGCTGGGGTTGGCCACCATCGGCGGTGCCTGGTTCTTCCAGCTTGTCATGGGATTGCCGCCCTGTCCGCTCTGCCTCGAACAGCGCTATGCCTATTATTTTGCGATCCCGCTGGCGGTTCTGGTGCTGCTGGGTGTGTCGTTTGGTGCCTCCCGCAAGGTGCTCGTGGCGGCTCTGGCGGTCATTGCGCTGGGCATGCTGTGGAATGCCGGGCTCGGGGCCTATCACGCCGGTGTCGAGTGGAAGTTCTGGGCCGGCCCGCAGGATTGTTCAGGATCGCTCACCGACCTTGGCACGGCGGGCGGATTGCTTGACAAGCTGAAGTCGATCCGGGTGGTCCGCTGCGATGAAATCCCGTGGAGCTTTCTTGGCATTTCACTTGCCGGCTACAACGCGATCATCTCGCTGGTCTTGTCGCTGATCGCGGCCTGGGGAGCACTTGCCGCCTATCGCACGCTGCCGGCGCCGGAAAAATTCTGACAGTTCGGCAACGCATGTCCTTTTGCACGTTCTGCAAGAAGGAATGCGCTTTGGAAGCAGCGCCTATCGCGAAAGCGAAAAATAGATCTCGCTGCCGAGCGACGGGAACAGTGAGCCGAACGCAACATTCAGCCGCAGCCAGGCGGATGAATTCTCGATCGCCTTGCCATTGTTGCGGGCGAGAAACGAGCCGGACATGAATGCGACCTTCAGGTCATGTGCGTCGGCGAATTGTTCAATGCGTTCCGGCGAGATCACGCTAACATGGCCGAAACGTCCGGCATTCTTTTCAAGACGCTTCTGATAGCCAAGATCGGCAACGATTTTTGGCATCGTCGGCGAGCCGCCGGTCATAATGCCGTCCTTGTTCAGGAAAGGCAGAAACGCGGCAAGACAGGCCTCTGGCGCGTGCAGATGTTCCAACAGATGCAGGAAGATCATTGCATCATATTTGCGGTCGAGCGGCGGCCTAGCGCTGCCATCGACATTGAATGACGTGTAGCCGCTGTAGCCCAAGGCCAGCAGTTGCGCTTCGTCGGCCTTCACATCGACCGCGTGCCACGTCGATGCAATCTCGGGGATTTTCCGTGCGGGCAAAGGATCCATGAAAGCCAGCATCTGTCCGCGATCGACGCCGACTTCCAGCACATCGATGGGACGGCCGAGCTTCCGTGCGTGCGCTTCAAGAAGATGGCGGATGAACCAGTAGCGCAAATAACGCAGCGGATATTTCGTCGCCTTATCGTCGGGATGGAATTCCGGCATCATCCGGTCAACGACGGAAAATGCTTCGACGCTCCAGCCAGCGGGCCAATAAGGTGAGGGAAGCGAAGCGGGATTGGCTTGCATGACGTTGCCTCAAGGGATGATAGCAACGGGGACGAGGATCGCTGCAATAACGATATTGACTAAGGCGACTTCACGTGAGCCGCCGCGCCGCGTGGCCAGTACGGCCAATCCGATCAGCAGAACGATGAGAACCTGCGTTGCAAGCAATTCAAGGCCGGTCAGCAGCGCGGCTCCGAGAAACACCATCGCTGCACCATACAGGTAGCGTCCATAGAGGCTGATACCGCAGCAATCAAAAAACGACTTGAGCGCAAAGTTTCCGGTCAGGATCAACGCAGAAATCAAAAGCAGAACGAACGGCAATGCGTTGTCGAGCGCAACGAATGGAGCATTTAGAAGAGATAAAATTTCCACAGAAATTTCCAGCAAATAGGCCGTACAGCATTGTTCTTTGCATAACAGCCTTCGGCCCGCGCGAGCAAGATTTTACGCGCGTCGCTCCTCGACCCCGAGAGGCCTTTTTCCGTGGTGCGACACTTTGACTCGCAGCGACATGAGTTTAGAGCGATTGTAAGCCAATGGTGCGCTTCACTTTTGAGATATGCGATTGCAGATTAGAATAACATCAGACGGACTGTTTGGATGGCAAATTGAATGTTGGCAAATACTTGCCATCCATTCCTTTCTTGCGGTTTCAGTCAATAATTGCGGTTTTGAATGATGCAGACGCCGCCGCAAGATTTTCAATCGCGATGATGCTTTTTGTCGGGATGTGCGACATTCGTCGCATGCGAAACGTAATCAAATTTTACCATTCATAAACACCATGCTCCTAGCTTATACCCAAGAACCTTCGCCGAGATGTCGGGTTGGCATTTGACCGGGAAGGCGAAGTGTTGCTGACAGGAATTGCCACTGCAGGCAGGTGAATGACGGCGATACTTTGCATGCGCTTCGGTTGAAATTCACCTCGGGTTCGAGGCGGCAGCCTGGCTGTCAGTCCTGATTTGTAAGCGCCAGCCGTGCAGCGCAGTTCAAGAGCGGCCATCAGAAACGTTTAGGCAGGAAACGACCATCTTTCGAGAAGCCAGTAAATGGCTTCCTCATGTTTTGGCCGTGCTCCGCAAGGAATCTGATGATGTCTTCGCTTGGAAATTTGAACTCTCGCTTCAAGATCGGGACCCGTATCAACGGGGGCTTCCTGTGCGTGCTGGGGCTCCTGACTGCTGTCGCTGCGACCGGATTTTTCGGTATGCGGAGCTCGCTCAATACGTTCCAGGAATATACGAGCGTTTCCGAAAATACCGGTCGCGTGGCGCAGGCTGATCGCGACACGATCGCGATTCGCCTCAATATTCAGAACTATATCCAGAAGCCGGATGACGTTTTGATCACCCGCATTCGTGAATTGGAGAAGTCGGTCCGCGATAATCTTGCGACTGTCGCGTCAACGGCACTGGTTGCCGAACGGCGCGATCAGGCGCGATCGCTCATCAGTCTCATCGACGGCTATATGAAGATTGTCGATGCACTTGTGAAAAACCAGAAGGACGCCATTCGGGAGTTGAATGAAGTCTCCGTGCCGCTCGGTGGCAAGGTCCAGACGGCCTTGCGGGAGCTGTCGCAAACGGCGGTTGCCGAAGGCGATATGGCGCTGGCGGTCAAAGTTGGCGCGACCATGGAACAGTTTCTGCGCGCGCGTATCGATGCGTTGCGCTTCGTCGACAACAAGGATCTCAAGTTGTCCGATGCTGCGCGTACACAGCTTGCCGCTGTTTCAGAATCGATCAAGCAGCTTGGCGATATGGTTCGCGCTGGTGAGCGCCGAGAGAAAATGCGGGAAACCTCGACAGTTTTTTCTCAGTATATGAGCGCTTTCACGAACACCACGGGTCTCCTGATTGAGCGCGTGAAGATGATGGAGGCCGAGAGCAAGGCCGCTGCCGACATGGCTGCGATCCGCGTCAAACTCAAGGCCGATCAGGAAAAGGCGCTTGCCGATATGGCAGCCCGCGGCGAGTCAAATATCGGTTCCATGCAGATGATCGGCCTTGCCATTGCCGGTATTGCATTGGCGTTCGGAATGATCTTGGCCGTGTTTATCGGCCGCGGCATCACCGTGCCGATCCTGTCATTGGCGAATGTGATGCGGCTGATCAGCGGTGGCAAGCTCGAGACGCAGGTGACGGGAGCCGATCGCGGCGACGAAATCGGACAGATGGCGCAGGCGGTCCTCGTCTTCCGCGACGCCGGTCTGGAGAAGGTCCGGTTGGAGAGCATCGCCGCTGAACAGCGCGAGGCGGCGGAAGCCGAGCGTGCCCGCAATGAAGCGGCACGGGCCGAAGCGGCAGAGCAGGTGGAGAAGGTTGTGTCCGGGCTCGGTGCGGGTCTTGAACGGCTTGCCAACGGCGACCTGACCTACCGCGTCACCGACAATTTCGCGGACGAGTACAAAAAGGTGCAGGAGGATTTCAACGCGGCGATCGGCCAGTTGCAGGACACGATCAAGAACATCGCGATGTCCAGCAGCGAAGTGTCCAGCGCAGCCGCCGAAATTTCCACCAGCACGACCGATCTGTCGCAGCGCACCGAAGAGCAGGCCGCGAGCCTCGAGGAAACGTCCGCCTCGATGGAAGAGATTGCTGCAACCGTGAAGAAGAATGCCGAGAATGCCCAGCATGCCAACCAGCTGACGCAGAACACCCGTGAGGTTGCGGACCGCGGCGGTGCCGTGGTCGCCCAGGCCGTCACGGCAATGGCGGCCATCGAAGAATCGTCCCGCCAGATCTCCGACATCATTTCCGTGATCGACGAGATTGCGCGTCAGACCAATCTTCTCGCCCTGAATGCTGCGGTGGAGGCGGCCCGCGCCGGTGAAGCCGGCCGAGGCTTCGCTGTCGTGGCGTCGGAGGTGCGGAGTCTTGCGCAGCGTTCTTCGCAGGCGGCCAAGGACATCAAGGATCTCATCATGAGTTCCTCGGGCCAGGTGCAGCAGGGCGTTGATCTGGTGAACCGCGCCGGTGAGTCGCTGACCGAGATCGTTGAATCGATCAAGAATGTGGCTGTGATTGTCGCCGATATCGCCAGTGCCAGCACCGAACAGGCATCCGGCATCGACCAGATCAACAGGGCGCTGAATCAGATGGATGAGGTGACCCAGCAGAACTCGGCTCTGGTCGAGGAAAATGCTGCGACGGCCAAGACGCTGGAAGATCAGCAGCAGGCGATGGCCCAGCGGGTTGGCTTCTTCCGGTTCGGCCATGAGGGCATGCAGACAATGGTGAGATCTGCGACGCCGGCCAGAACTGTGCAGCGCAAGTCCGGCGCTGTCGTGCGCGGCGGCCCGGTCGGGCGCATGCAAAACAATCTTGCCGTGGCGTTGAAGGCCGAGACCGAATTCGAAGAATTCTGAGGATCTTCGTCGTTCGAACAGAAAGGGCGGCTCAGATGGATTCTGAGCCGCCCTTTTATGTGAAGTGATTATGTGAAGTGATGTCGCGCAAGAGAACGGGTGTTTCTTGCGCGGTCAGTCAAACGCTCAGGTCCGTGGTGGGCGGCGGCGCTCATGGAACCAGGCGCGGTAATTCGCCATTTTTGCGCGCTGGGCCTGCGAAGCACTGCGCTTGCAGGTCGAAGCCTCTTCGCTCTTGGACGGCGCACCCCAACGCAATTCGACGCAATCGTTCACGTTGTAAGCCATTTCCAGATCGGACACGCGATCGATCACGTCCTTGAGCGTCAGCGTCCATTGTGAGCCGTCGCTGCGTGGATAGGAGAACTTGCGCGATGACAGTTCGGATGCGAGCACGCGCTCCAGCTCGGCTTTCACAGCGTCCGCGCC
>JAEXXW010000279.1 GCA_023405565.1 Pseudomonadota bacterium | reverse complement strand
CGCCGGAAGCTGGCCGGTGTCGGAACACTCGACGATGTGCTCTGGGCAACGGCCTATCAGACCGCGCTGATGCTGCGTGTCCGGGTGGTGATCCTGCTGCCGGAGGATGGCACGATTGCCGTAAAGGCCGGATATCCGCCCGAGGATACATTGGACGATGCGGATATCGCGGCTGCCAAATGGGCGTGGGAGAACGATCACGCAGCGGGGCGCGGATCGGATACGTTGCCGGGGGCCAAGCGGCTGTTTCTGCCGATGCGAACCGGGCGAGGGGCCATCGGTGTCGTCGGCATCGACAGCGACAAACCCGGACCGATGCTGACGCCAGATGAGCGCCGGCTGCTGGATGCCTTGATCGATCAAGGCGCCCTGGCCATCGAGCGCGTCCATCTCGTCGAAGATATGGACCGCGCGAAGCGGACCATGGAAGCCGACCGGCTCCGCTCGGCCTTGCTGACATCGATCTCCCACGATCTGAAGACGCCGTTGGCGGCGGTGATCGGATCGGCCGGCACGTTGCGCGATTTGTCCGGCAAACTCAGTGATGCGGAAAAGGTCGATCTGCTGACGACCGTGATCGACGAATCGGAGCGCCTCAACCGCTTCATCGCCAATCTGCTCGACATGACCAAGCTTGAATCCGGCGCAATCGTTCCCAATTCGGCGCGTCACGATCTCGGCGAGATCGTCGGCACGGCCCTGCAGCGGGCCAGCAAGATCCTTTCGGGCCTCCGCGTCGAGCTTGATCTTGCGCCGGATATACCGATGGTCGAGGTGGATGCGGTGCTGTTCGAGCAGGTGCTGTTCAATCTTCTCGACAATGCCGCCAAATATTCCGATGCCGATACGACGGTCCGCATCCAGAGCTGGCGGGACAGCGAAGCGGTCTATCTGCAAGTTCTCGATGAGGGCCCGGGCATTGCCGACGCGGATCTCGAGCAGATCTTCGACAAGTTCTATCGCGCGCAAAAAGGCGATCACGTCCGCGCCGGCACGGGTCTTGGTCTTGCCATTTCGCGCGGCTTTGTCGAGGCGATGAACGGAACGATCAGGGCTGCGAACCGGACGGATCGTTCCGGCGCGATATTCACGATCAGGTTGCCGATTCCGGCGCCGCAACAGGTAAGCTCTGCCGCATGACCGCCGCCCCCCTGAAAGTGCTGGTGATCGACGACGAGCCGCCGATCCGAAAACTCCTGCGCATGGGTCTCAGTACGCAAGGCTATGACATTCTCGAAGCCTCGAATGGAAAGAACGCATTGGCGATGCTGAGCGAGCATCCCGATCTGGTCATTCTCGATCTTGGCTTGCCGGATCTGGATGGGCATGAACTGCTCGCGAGCATCCGCGCGCGGATGGAATCCGTGCCGATCGTGGTGCTGTCCAGTCGCGGTGACGAGGCGGGCAAGGTTCGGGCGCTGGACCTCGGTGCCGACGATTATGTCACCAAGCCGTTCGGGATGGAAGAATTGCTGGCGCGGATGAGAGCGGCCCTGCGGCACCAGTTGCAAGTGCAGGGTGAACGCCCGATCTTTCGTGTCGGAGAACTGTCCGTTGATCTTGTGCGGCGCATCGTGAAGCTTGGCGATCAGGAGGTGAAGCTGTCGCCCAAGGAATACGATCTCCTGCGCATTCTGGTTCAGCACGCCGGCAAGGTGTTGACGCATAAATTCCTGCTGCACGAGCTATGGGACGATCTGACCGACGCGCAATATCTGCGCGTTTACGTGCGCCAGCTCAGGCAGAAGGTCGAACTCGATCCCGAACGGCCTCACTATATCCTTACCGAAACGGGGATCGGATACCGGCTGAGGGCGCCGGACTGAGACAATGAAAATAGCGGATTTCCTTTCGCCGTCCGACGTGTTTGTCGACGCGGTCTGTACTGACAAGAACCAGGTGCTTGCTGAACTGGCCGGGCGCGCATCCGAAGATCTCGGGGTTGCTTCCGGCCTTATCCTGAAGGCGTTGCGCACGCGAGAGGCTCTTGGATCGACTGGCACGGGCGGCGGTGTCGCAATTCCGCATGCCCGGGTCGATTTCGTGCAAAAGCCTTACGGTATCCTGATGAAGCTGAAACGGGCGATCGATTTCGAGGCGATGGACGGCAAGCCAGTCGATATCGTTTTCATGGTGCTGCTGCCGGCCAGAGCGGACGGCGATCAGCTGGGCGTGCTGGCGAGTGTTTCAAGAGCGCTAAGGTCGACAGATATCATCCGGAAAATGCGCGATGCCGCGACGTCGCCAGAGCTGTCCCGGATCGCCCTCGGTCAAGGTTAGGATTTCTTCTCCGGTCCCATCAGGATATTGCACATCGCATCGACCAGCTTTTCGATGTCGCGGATGTCGTTCAGGCGGCGATTGATGACAAAGCCGTCATACGCCATCATGAACAGATGCGGCAGCAATTCGTAACGGCCGCTCTTCCCGGAATCGTTCGGCAAGACGCCGTCAAGCATCGTCATCAGGCGCTGTTCCGTCCAGGCCAGAAGGGGAGAGGGCTTTTTCTCCGCCGGGTCAGCCGAGGCAAGGGCTTCCATGTGACTGTTGGCGAGGCCGATATTGTCCATCGGAATGTCGCGCCAGATGCCCAGCAGGATCGCCCGAAGTTTTTCACGTGGCTGCTTGATCGCGCGCACGCGCGTTTCCAGTTGTTCGAAACATTCCTTTCCCCACGGCTCAATGACCGCGTAGAGAAGGTGCAGCTTGGAGGGAAAATACGAGTACAGGCTGCTGACGCCGGTGCCGGCGAGCTGGGCAATGTCCTGCAAGGTCGTCCGGTGATAACCGCGTTCGGAAAACAGATCGCGCGCTGAGTCAAGGATAGCGTTTCGGACCGTTTCCTTCTTGACCTGAACCACGCGTCCTGCAGCCCTTGAGCGAATATCCTGTCATCAAATCGGGATCGTCATTGGCGCATGGACACCGTCGCAATTGGTCAGCGCGACATGCTTCCGGCGGATGCGAAATGAGTCGTCCTCGCGCGCAATATGGTGGATTTGCCGCCCCGCGTAAATGCGCTGCCGTTCGCCTTGCAATTCGGTGCAGAGGAACGCCGCGCCAACCTCGAAATCGGTCGACGTCGCGTCACCCTTGAGGACCTCGATATTGCTGACGATATGCACCGTCCGCGGCATCGGGGTCAGGACCAGCGCCCGGGCCTCCAGAAGCCGCTGAACCCGCATAGCCAGAATGGCGTGATCCTCGTAGATGATCGAGGCGACGTTCAGAGGGTCGGTCTGGCCCGGCTTGCTGGGCATCCAGTAGATGCCCTGCGGCGCATAGAGGTCGAGCCATGCCTCAAACTGACCTTCGTCCAGAAGCCGCGCCTCTTTCAGGATGAAAAGCTCGATCTCGCGAAGGGTTTCGTAGGGAAGCATCAGGCGGCCTCGGCGGTCATGTGTTTCAGCCATGCCTTGAACTGCACGCGCATCGGCATTTCGCTGGCGGCACCGGATACGCTGCCATCGGCATCGGTCCGATCGTTGTCGAGGCCGCGCGAGAAGTCGATCCAGGGACCGGTTTCCGTCGCCAGCCCGCGCTGGCAGCGCTCCAGCATCTCCACATCATCGGAGAAGATCATCGAGGCCGGCGAGCCGATATTGGTGAGAAAGCGAACCGCCCGATGGAACATCTCGTCCGGCGCGCCCTTCAGGCGGAAGCAATGGACGCGCACCAGCGTGCGATCGACCGACAGCGGGATCGTGACGCGCATCTGCTGATATTGAGCATTGATGATGAGGTTCGGATAAATGATATTGTTGAAGCGGTTCATGCCAAGGATGCTGTCCGCGCGTTCGGCTCCCAGCTTCTCGACCAACATGGCGCGGTATCGCACCGAGACCGGATCCTGATTGAGCTTCTGGTTCGCAAGGACACCCTGGTCATAAAAGCTCGTCATATAAGTGTGGCCGCTATCCAGACCACTGAGCTGAATGCCTTCCCACTCCTTGAAGCCGAAGCCATTGGCCATCAGCATCCCGCGAGTCTGGTCCTGATCGAGAATGGATGCATTCTCGGGTGCCTTCCGTGCCGGAATAACGGACGACGAATGCACGAAGGTCGGATGGAAGATGTCCGCGGCATTCTCGAGATGCAGTTTCCAGTTGCCGTTATATTCCAGCGAAAAGCTGGACTCGGCGATTTCCACTTCACCGTCCGGCGCGCGATCGACGAGATTGTCGATCACATCGGTCATCGGCCCAAGGTGCTCCAGCAACGGGGGCGGGTTGTCCGACAGGTTGGCGAAGACGAAGCCGCGATAGCTTTGCACATTCGTGACCCGCTGCATGTGATTTTGCGGATCGGTGATGCTGAAGCTGGCCGGATAGCTTTTGGGATGCGGGACGGAGGATAGCGAGCCGTCCGGCCGGAAAACCCATGCGTGATAGGGGCAGCTGAATGTGCGGCTTGTGCCGCCCTCGGTCATGCAAAGACGCGCGCCGCGATGGGGGCAGCGATTATGCAGGACGTAAATCTGTCCATCGTTGTGACGCGTGACCAGCACTTCGTATTTCGAGAGCCGGGTGCGGATGAAATCGCCGGGCTGCTTGAGCTGGCTCTCATGCGCCACGTAGATCCAGAGCTTGCCGAAAATGCGCTCCTGCTCCATCGCGAAGACCTGCGGGTCTGCATAAGCGCGCCGATGCACATGATCCGGACGGATCAGGGCGCGGATATCATCCGCGCCCAGCGGAGTGTCGATTGTCTGTGCTTCGTTGATCGCGTTGCTCATGGCACGGTCCTGATCGCTGACATTGGCCGACGGGGTCTTTTTATAACGGTTTCAGCCGGCGTCAAAGCCGAATTATAATCGATTTTGAAAATCGGGCGACTAATACTGTATAAATATTAGTCATTGCAGCAATTCGGAGAATATCTCCTGAAACGCGGGCGATGTCTCAAGCCCGGTGCCGGGCGCGTCGGGCAAGATCATCTGCCCCTTGGCAACCGGCAGATTGCTCGTCAGGCGACCGAATAGCCCGCTTTCGTCCATCGCCGTTTCGCCAAGTCCAAGGCCAAGACCGGCGACGACATTGAAGGCCAGCAGATGACCGGCATGCGGTGCACATCGTTCGCGCGACCAGCCATGAGCGGCCATGGTTTCAAGAACGCGCCGATATTCCACAATGCCGTAGCTGAGCGAAACATCGAATTGCAGGATATCGCGATCAGGCCGCAATCCGCCGTGACGCAGGAGATTTCGCGTGTCGTCGGCGGAAAAGATATTCTCGCCGGTGGCGAGCGGAATAGCCCAACTTTCTGCGAGCTGTCGGTGAAGGTCGTAGTCCAGCGGATGGACCGGCTCTTCCAGCCATGCAATCGGAAGCGTGGACAGCCTCTGTGCATATTCCGTCGCAACAGCCAGAGAGAAGGTTCCATTCCCGTCGACAGCCAGTGTCATGCCTGGCTCCAGAAGCGACAACACCGCCTCAATGCGGCGGATATCTTCATCCGGGGCGACGCCGCCAATCTTGATCTTGAAGCGCGAATGTCCGCGCGCGATCGCCTGGCGAATATCCTCACCCAGCAGGGCGATATCATTGTCATCGCGGTAATGACCGCCACTGGCATAGATGGCAATTGTGTTGCTTGGCGTGCGGCCGTCAACGGATGCCAGATGGGCCCACAAGGGCAGGTCTGCCTGTTTCGCCGCAATGTCCCACAAAGCGGCATCCAGAAGCCCAACAGCACCGGGCCTTTCGCCGTGTCCGCCGGCTTTTTCATTGCGCATCATCACCGACCATGCCTTTGCGGGTGCGATGCAGTTGCCGTCATCGTTATATTCGCTAGGCGACGCTGCCAGCAGCCGCGGGATGAAGCGTTCCTGCAGCAAGCCGCCATGAGCATAGCGGCCAATAGAGTCGAAGGCGTAACCTACAAGGGGTTTTCCATCCTTATAGGCGTCCGTGTAGACGGCGAGCGCGCTCGCCGTCATGCCATCGAAGCTGATGCTGGAGTTGCGGCTCGCGGCAGTCAGCCTGATCGTCCGTTCCTTGACCGCGACAATGCGCATCGTTCAGTGCGTCAGGCCTGCCGCCAGTCATGCTCGGCGACATCGAAGACGATGCCGTTATTGTCCTTGAACTTCTTTTCGGCATCGACGCCGGGGAAGCTCGGCAATTGCATGAAGAACTCGCCGCCCAGCTCCTTGATCTTTTCGGCAGTCTTCGCCTCATCGTCGACCACAAAACCGATGTGGTGCAGTCCGGCCCAATCGGGGCCGCCTTTGCCGCCCTTGGTGCCTTCCGGGAAATGCAGCAGCGTGAGATTCATGATTCCGTCCGAGAGCGAGATCGCATTTCCGATCGGGCTTTCGACCTGGCTCACACGCTTCAATTCGAATGCGCCCTCGTAAAAGGCGGCTGCTTTTTCGAGGTCGGGGACCTGGATTGCGATGTGACGGATCTTAGCCATGGCTCTCTCCTGCGATCAGGGACGACGATTGCTGCGAGTGAGACTAATTGAAACCGTTTGCGGCCGCCACCGCTAAACTGAAAATACTTTGGCCGGTTTAAGATGAATGTGCTTCGGTTTTGATCTCGCGTTGCGCTGCGCTGCAACAAAGATAGGCGGAAGAGAACCTTCCAGCGTGGTTGCCTTTGCGTCGGATAGTCTCGGTCCGCGATCGGGGTGAAATGCGGGGCGTCCGAATAAGATATTGGTTTGTAAAAGGAAAATGAGGGAATTTTGAAAGTGAAACACCGCTCTGCTGGTTGCGAAGGGGTCGTCGGGAAGAGCTTAACTTCTCTTCGCACTGCACAGAATGAAATCAGTGCACGCATCATTATCCAGCTTGACCGTATTCATATAAGCGAACAAGTTTCGGTTATGTATTGATCTAATCTGGGAGAAGCGATCATGCGTGCGTTTGGCGGTTTCCGTGCCAAGTCTCATTGGCTGTCTACGGGTTTTGTCGGTGGCGCCCTGTTGGTCGCAGCCCATGTCCCCTCGCTGGCGCAAGAGGTGACGCTGAAAGCAGCCGTCTTCGTGCCACCGACAACAACATACGGTGTTCCCTTCAAGCGTTTCGTCGATCGTGTGAATGACACCGGCAAGGGCGTCCTGCAGATCCGCATTGTCGGTGGTCCGGAAGCTGTGCCGGCCAACAATCAGGCTGACGCGGTGAAGTCGGGCGTGCTCGACATCGCATCGATCCCGCCGGCTTATTACAAGAGCAACATGGTGGAAGGGGATGCGCAGATCCTCTCCGACATGACTGTCGCCGAGCAGCGCGCGTCCGGTGCCTACGCCATGCTGAACAAGATCGCCAATGACCGCATGAATTCGGTCTATCTGACGACCTACGGCATGGGCGTGCCGTTCCATCTCTATCTGACCACGGATGCGACGGTTGCAAAGCCCGACGACCTGAAAGGTCTGCGTCTGCGCGGGCAGCCGAACTACAACGCGGTCTTCAAGCAATACAATGTCGCCAGCGCGAATATTGCCGCCCCGGAAGTCTTCACGGCGTTGGAGCGTGGCGTCGTGCATGGCTATGGCTGGCCGCTGTGGGGTATCAATGACTTTGGTTGGGACAAGCTGACAAAGGTTCGTATTGATCCGGGCTTCTACAATGTCGTGGTCAATATCCTGATGAACAAGTCCGCCTACGACAAGCTGACGCCTGCGCAGCGCAAGGTCATCGATGACGCTGTGGCATGGTTCGAGGCTGACTCGCTGAAATACACGGCAGAGACCACGAAGGCGACGCTGGAGGAGCAGGCCAAGCAGGGCATCAAGACCGTCGACTTCGGGCCGGAATTCAAGAAGACGGCGAATGATCTTTATTGGGAAGACCTGAAGAAGCTGAGCCCCGACTCTATTTCCAAGCTGCAAACGCTGCTCACGAAGAAATAAGTTGGACGTGATTCCCACCGATACGAACTGTTAGCATGCGCGCCATTTTCTGGCTAAACGGCCTTCTGGTGCGCATGCTTTGCGTGCTGGCAGTGCTGCTGGTTGCGGCGATGATGCTCGGCATCTGCGCCGAGGTGGTCCTGCGCATGTTCGGTTTCCCCTCGATTGCCGGTATGATCGAGTTGACCGAATATGCGCTGTTCATCTCGACGTTCTTTGTCGCGCCTTATCTCCTTCGGACCAATGAACACATTCGCGTCGATCTGGTGATCGCCAGGGTCGATCCGGCCAGTGCTCGCGTCGTCGAATGCGGGGTCATGGTTGTTGTGATGATTATTTCGCTCATCACCGGCATTATCGCGACGATCCTGATGATGCGTAGCTTCCGCGAGGGCACGCTGGTCTTCAAGGATCTGGTTTTTCCGCAATGGTGGCTGGACTGGATCATTCCTTTGTCGTCGCTGGCCATGTTTTTGCAGGCTTTGGAAATGCTGGTGACGCTGATGCGGACGCCGGACAAAGACGTGCCGACACTGCATGAGCAAGTGCCGGGTATCCGGCCGGAAGAGATGCCATGAGCTGGATTTCGATTCTGGCGGTCATGTTCACGGCCAAGGTGCTGCTGCTGTTGGCGGCCCTGCCGGTGGCTTTCGTGTTCTTCATCATCAACATCGGCGGCTCCTACCTGATCTTCGGCGGGATACCTGGCCTCGAGCAGATGGTGCGGAACGAGCAGATCTCGGTCGCTCAGTTCTCGCTGGTGCCGATTCCGCTGTTCGTGCTGATGGGCGAGGTGCTGTTCCATACCGGCCTGGCGATGAAATCCATCGACGCGGTTGATGCCGTGATCCGCAAGGTTCCGGGGCGCCTCGCGGTGGTGACGCTGGTGGCCGGGACGATCTTCTCTGCGATCTCGGGTTCGACCATTGCGACGACTGCGATGCTGGGTTCGCTCCTGCTACCGCAGATGCTGGCGCGCGGCTATGATCCGAAAACCGCGATGGGGCCGACGCTGGCAATCGGCGGGGTCGATATCCTGATCCCACCCTCTGGACTTGCTGTGCTGCTCGGCAGCCTCGCGGGCATCTCCATTACCGGCCTGCTTGTCGGTGGCATCGTGCCGGGTCTGATCCTCGCCGTTCTTTTCATCGCCTATGTAATGATCCGCTGCTGGATCAATCCGTCGCTGGCGCCTGTTTCCGACGATGAGGGCATCAAGATCGAGCGGCCGTGGCTCAATCTGGTTGTCACCGTAGCGCCCCTGATCCTGATCTTTGGCATTGTCGTCTTGAGCATGACCGAGGGCTGGGCCACGCCGACAGAATCGAGCGCGCTTGGTGCATTCGGCACGATCATTCTGGCGCTCTGCTATCGCAGTCTGACGCCGCAGAATCTTTGGAAGTCCTTCCTCGGTACGTTGTCCATCTCGGGCGCCCTGCTGTTCATCATCGTCGGGGCGACGACCTTTGCGCAGCTACTGAGCTTTTCCGGTGCGACTGCCGGTCTGGTCGAACTGATCCAGGGAGCCGGACTGACACCGAATGTGGTGATGATCGGCATGCTGGCGATCCTGGTGCTGCTCGGCTTCTTTATCGATCAGACCAGCATCATGATGATCACGCTGCCTTTCTACATGCCGCTGCTGCGGACGATGGGCGTCGATCTCGTCTGGTTCGGCATTCTCTACCTGCTGTGCATGCAGATCGGCCTGCTGACACCGCCATTCGGATTGCTGCTCTTTGTTCTCAAGGGCGTGGCGCCGCCGCATATCACGATCGGTACGATCTATCGTGCCGCCATTCCCTATGTCTGGCTGACGGTTCTGATGATGGTTCTGATCTTCATCTTCCCGCAGATTGTGACGACCTTCGTCCCCGATTAGCGTATCATTATCGCTATGAAGGCTCCGAATTTCCTCTATCGCCGTCCGGCCAGTCTCGACGAGGCCCTGGCGCTGCTTGGTGACAATGCTGGCGAGGCACAGGTTCTGGCCGGCGGCCAGAGCCTGATGCCGACGCTGGCCATGCGG
>JAEXXW010000119.1 GCA_023405565.1 Pseudomonadota bacterium | reverse complement strand
CGTTTTGGCCGTCGCGGCGTTTTCCTCGACCAGCGCGGAGTTCTGCTGGGTCGCCTCGTCCATCTGGTTCAGCGCCCGGTTGATCTGGTCGATACCGGATGCCTGCTCGGCCGAAGCCTGCGCAATGTCGGCGACAATTGTCGCAACCTGATTCAGCGACGACAGAATATCCTTCAACGAGTCACCGGCGCGGTTGACGAGTTGCACGCCCTCGCCGACCTGATTGGACGAATTGACGATCAGATCCTTGATATCCTTGGCAGCCTGCGACGAACGCTGAGCCAGACTGCGCACTTCCGATGCCACGACGGCAAAGCCCCGTCCGGCTTCGCCCGCACGCGCGGCTTCCACCGCCGCGTTGAGCGCCAGAAGGTTCGTCTGGCGCGCGATTTCGTCGATCACCGAGATAATGTCGGAGATCTTCCGGGACGAATCTTCGATCCGCGACATGGCTGCAACGGCCTGTGCCACCACTTCGCCACCACGGTCGGCCACCTGGCGCGTGCCCCGCATGAGACCATCTGCATGCTGCGCATTCTCGGCATTCTTGCGAACCGTGGTCGAGATCTGCTCCATCGACGCCGAAGTCTCTTCCAGGCTTGCCGCCTGCTCCTCCGTGCGCTGTGACAAGTCGGTGGTGCTGGTGGAAATCTCGGCCGACGCGTTCGACACTTCACGGGTCGACTCGACAATGGCCGTCAAGGTATCCTGCAACTGACCGATCGCACCGTTAAAATCGTCGCGGATCTTCTGGTATTCGGCCGCCCAATCATCCTGCACACGATAGGTCAGATCGCCCTGCGCCAGCCGTTCGAGACCGCGGCCGAGCCCATCGACCACTTCTGCAACCTGACGAGCGGCTTCCGCACGGGCCGTATCGTTGCGTTCGCGTTCTTCTTCCGCTGCGCGGCGCGTCTCAGCAGCCTCGACTTCGAGACGCTCTTTTTCGATCGCCGCATCGCGGAAGACAAGAACCGCACGGGCCATGGCGCCAAGTTCATCCTTGTCCTTCACCGCCGGCACTACGACATCGTTCTGGCCGTTGGCCAGGATCTGCATAGTGTTCTGCAAGGCGACGAGGCGGCGGACAAGATTGCGTTGAACATAGAAATAGGCGATCGCGGCAGCCGCCAGAAGGCTGACAACAGCGATGGCGCCAAGCAGCCAGCGATTCATCTCCAGCTGATTGACGAGGCGTGCGATGCCTGCCGTCATTCCGCCCTTGGTCTCGCCGACAAGCTTGGACACGGCCTGATCAAGCTGCTTCTGCACCTTGACATTTTCGTCGATCACACGAGTGGCGCCGGCATTGACGTTCAGCTCTTGCGACCGAAGCGTGAAGATACCATCGCTGCTGCGGCCAAATTCCAGAAGTGTGTCGATATCCTTTTGGACCTCGGGATTGCGCACAGCCTGCGCGGCCTGCATCAGCAACAAGCTCGACATTGTGAACTGATCGACCAGCGGCTGCATGCTTTTCTGTTCGCGAACGGCCGCGCCGGCGCTGAGAAGGCTGACGATCTGATGCGTCTGCGCTTTCAGTTCGAGCGAATTGCGCAATGCGTTGAGATGAGCATTGCCGGTCCCTTCGGCGCGGTTGAGCGCATCGAGGTAAGCCTTATCGGCAATTGGCGTGATCAGGTCGGTCAGCTTCGTGTGCAGCTTGTGCAAGGCCTCGACCTTGCGCTCGATCTGCGCCCGTAGATTCGATCGCGACACCATCACCGTATCGAGTTCTGACAGATTGTTTTCCAGAAGACGCGATGCGGTGTCGACAGCGCTGAAGGCCTCCTTGCTTGTGCCTGCCCGTACCTTGTCGATCAGGGACCGCATCTGCATGCTGCGATCGTCGATCTGTGAGGCGACGATCCGTTGATCGCGAACGGTTGTTGCACTGACAAAGCGTGCCGCTGCGGCCGAGATTTCGCCGGACATCACCGAGAGACCCTGCGCCTCGGTCATCAACGGCACCTCGCGATGGGCAATTTGCTCCACATCACGCTCGGTATTCCAGAATGAGAAGATTGCGACAGCGCTGGCAATCACCGTCATCAGAGCTGCAGCGCCGAATGCAAGCTGCAGCCGTGAGCCAATGCCTGAACGAAATAGCGAGCGAAACAGTTTAACTGGATTGAGCCAGGCGACAGCCGACTTCAGCGCCCCGATAGCCTTCATTTTCCATCCCCCAAGCTTTCACCTGAGCCGGATTCTCCGGCCGCCCGATTAGCGTCGACGTGCGGATCAGCAGACCGCCCGCTCTTCATCCATCAAAACACAGACGTTGCCTGTACAACCAAGCGTTGCAGTGAGTGTGGATGCTTATGGTAAATCGAGTCCTAACGACGATGCCTTTCGAGCATCGATATGCATTCCGTTGCCAGATGCGCCACCGCTAGGCGACAGCCTCCGGCAGCGCCTGCGTCTCTTCTGCGCTCAGCAGATAGGAGATATCGATCATCGCAATCATGCCGCCTTCGATGGTCAGCAGTCCCGACAGAAACTCCGTCCGGCTATTGCGGCTGACCTGCGGCACCGGCTGCATCTGCGATCGCTCGAACGCAACAATGTCGAGCACGCGGTCGGCGAGAAGGCCAACCTGCTGCTCTCCGATCTGAACGATAATGACGACATGCAAGGGGGTGGCGTGGGTCAATCCGCCGCCGAACCGGCAACGCAGATCAATGATCGGCACCATGACGCCGCGCAGATTGAGCACCCCGCGCACAAATTCCGGCTGCTTGGGCAAATGGCTGATTTCAGACCAGCCTTTGATCTCGCGCACTGCCATGATGTCGACGCCGTATTGCTCGTCACCGATAGCAAAGCTGATCAGTTCTTCCTGCACGGCAGCCTGTGTCCGTGCCGAGGAATGTCCGCCGGTCATCTGACCCAGTGCCGGCTGTCCGGAAACGTCAAGCGCAAGCGTCATTGTAGGATCTCATGTCGAAAACAGCGTGAACTCGACCGAGACCTTGCCAAACAAGTCTTAAAATCGGGCTAAGTACCCCGATACAGTTACAACGAGCGGCTGTGGCACACCGAGGGCGCCACAGACCGTTCCGCAATGTCGTTAATGTCGATATCGCTCAGCGCGACGTGTTTCTCCGCTTCGGTTTCAGCGGCAATCGGCTGACGATATTCGTTACCGATGCCAGAACCGGTCGCGCTGACGGTTGTCCAATGCCGAGGGTGAAGGCCGAAATCCGCTCATTCATGTCGACGGCCTGCTGCTCCAGCACACGGGCCGTCGCCGCATTCTCCTCAACCA
>JAEXXW010000071.1 GCA_023405565.1 Pseudomonadota bacterium | reverse complement strand
GCATAGCTGGGGCCTTTACAATGGTCGCTATGGTCTTTCCAAAATGGTGCTGCTCGACAAGATCGCCGAACAGGATCGCCCCTTGGCCGACAAGATGCTCAACGGCGAACTCGACCGGCAGGCCCGTTTGAAGAGCCAGCTTGAGAAGGATCCAAGCACAGCTGCCTGGCTCGACGATCGAAAGCTGTTCCAGAACTACAAGCAGCTTCAATTCATCGATACGCTGGCGCTGTATTTTAACCGCATCCATCCGTCAGAGCGGGTTGAGCAGGTGTTCGAGAACGTACCGATGAGCGCGAACGAGGATGTGTCCGTGACCATTCGTCCGGTCGAACCGGGCGTTTATTCGCTCTCGCCCTTCCCCTTTGCGACCAACAATTCGGAATTCGCTTATGCGGGCCGACGCATCGAACCTGGCCTTGGCAACACTGAAGGCGGCTGGCCAGCGGCACTCAAGCGCACGCCGACAGAATGGGAGCACTTCCGGCTCGTGCCGGCTTGAGCGAAGCAAAAACGTTTAGCCGATCATATCCGAACGAGCGGTACGGTTTTTCAGCAATGGCAGGCCGAGCAGCAGCAACACGAAGATGCCGGTCAGCAGCTTAAGGTCGGAGGGCTGCATGCCGAGCGCCAGCGCGAAGCTGACCACCTGATAATAGACAATCGCGCCGACCAGCGGCGCGGCAAGCTGACGCGCGAGCGTATTGCGGCCGACCAGCTGCTCGCCAACGATCAATGCCGCAAGGCCATTCACCAGCACGCCGAAGCCCATATTGACGTCAGCGAAACTCTGACTTTGTGCCAGGATCGAACCGCCCATGGCGCTGAGCGCTCCAGCCATGCCAATACCGAGCACGACATAATAAGAGATCGACAGCCCCTGCGCGCGCGCCATGGTCTGGCTGGCCCCTACTGCCCGCAAGGCGAAACCCATCTCGGTCTTCAGGAAAGCGTAAAGGGCGACCGTGAACATCACAGCCAGCGCCGTGACGAAGAGAATGCGCGCCGTCAGAGACCGCGCATGATCGCCAAGAAAGATCCCGAACAGATCATCGTATGTGAACATCGGAATATTCGGCTTGCCCATAATGCGGATGTCGATGCTGTAGAGCATCGTCACCACAAGAATGCCGCACAGCAAGGTGTTGAGCCGGAAGACGCGATGGATCAGCGCCGTCGTTGCACCGGCGGCAAAGCCCGCGATCAGCGCCAGTAATGTCGCCAATACCGGCTCGAGCCCTGCCGCCAGCATCGCCGCCGTTACGCTCGCACCGAGCGGAAAAGATCCTTCCGCCGTCAGATCAGGGAATGACAACAGTCGAAATGGAATCATGATTGCAAGCGCGACAAAGGCATAGATTACGCCCTGCAGCAGCGTGATCGGGATCAGATTGTAATAGGCCGTCAGGATCGCCGTCATCAGCTCAACACCATACGGTCACTGGTGATGTGAAAGCGGCGCACGAGATGATCAATCGTCAGCGCGGCTTTTTCTTCCCCTCGTGCTTCATAGACGATCCTTCCGCTCATCATCATGATCAGCCGGTTTCCGAACTGGATCGCGTGCTGCATGTTATGCGTGACCATCAATGCCGTGAGATGGCTTTCGCTGACCGCCCGGACGGTTTCCTGCATGACGAGATCAGCAGTCTTCGGATCGAGCGCGGCGCAATGCTCGTCCAGCAGCAGCAACTTCGGCGATGTCAACACAGCCATGGTCAGTGCCAGCGATTGACGTTGGCCGCCGGACAATTGGCCGACTTTCTGATCCATCCTACTTTCGAGGCCAAGACCGAGCGCAGCCACCCGCTGCTGATAAAATGTACGGCTGTTGGCGTTCAGTCCCCAGCGCAAGCCACTGCGTTGTCCGCGCCGCTGCGCGATCGACAGATTTTCCGCAACCGTCAGCGTCCCAGCGGTACCGGCCAACGGGTCCTGAAACACCCGTGCCAGCCATTTTGCACGTCGATGCGTCGGCATCGGCACCACATCCGTACCATCGATCGTGACGTTGCCGCTGTCCGGCGTGATCTCGCCGGCAATGGTGTTCAGCAAGGTACTCTTGCCAGCGCCATTACCGCCGATGATGACGGCGAAATCGCCGCGTTCCAGCGTCAGCGACACATTGTCGAGTGCCGTCCGCCGATCCGCCGTTCCCTGATGAAAGGTCTTGCGCAGATCCTTCAGCGCAAGAACAGGATGCGCGGTACCTACGTCCGCCATATTACTCAACGACGCATTTGCAGTCGGCCAGAGCCGCCGGCAACGTCTTGCCCGCCTGCTTCAACCGCTTGCCACTGATGACGGCGACATGATCCTCCGGCATCGGCTTGTAGTTGGTGAGTTCGGGCGGCTTCTTGCCCGACAGGATATCAGCCGCGCGCAGACCGGCCTGATAGCCGACCTTGCTCCATGACACCGACATCGCGCCGAGCACGACATGATCCTGCGCGCCTTGCGGCGACGAACTAATCACCGGAATGTTCATGCGGTCCGCGGTGGAGGCAATGGCCGGCAACGCCGGCATCAGGAGGCTCGATGGAATCGCATAGATGAAATCGACGCCTTGCAAGCCGGCCGCGCGCTGCGCGATATCGCCGACAGAATCGACGCCGACAGCCTTGAAGTCCAGACCGGCCGCCTTGGCCGTGCTTTCCGCAAGATTCTTGTTGGCAACGTCGTTGGCATCGCCCGGATTATAGAGCATGCCGAACGACTTGATGTTGTTGCCGAGCAGATTGCGCGCAAAGGCGAAGACCGCATCCATCGACTGCAGATTGGATGCGCCGACGAAGCGGGCGGAGCCATGATTCCAGTCCGGCACAAGCCCGGCCGCCACAGGATCCGTCACCGGCGCAAAGACAATCGGAATGGACTGATCGCGAACGATCTTCACAGCGGCCTGAGTCATCGGCGTCGTCACGGTTAGCATCACGTCCGGTTTGCCGGCCTCGAGCTTGGTCAGCACCTGCGGCACCAGAGCAGGATCGAAGTTACAATGGCTGTAGTCATAGGTGACGTTCTTGCCATCGACGAAGCCCCTTTCGGCGAGCGCCTCCTTGAAGCCCGCGATCACCTGCTCCAACGAACCGTGCGGCCCGAAATTGGCGATCGCGACCTTTTTGGTCTGCGCCATCGCGCCAGTCGTCAACAACATGGCAGCGCTGACCAGCGAAACAACCTTCAGAATCCGACGCATATCGAAATCTCCAGAACCGGCAGAGGTGAAGTCATTCTATGTGAAGTCATACTAGGTGAAATCCAAAGCATGAAGGGTGCCAGTCGCCTTCAGGACGGAGCGCAGGGTGGATTGAAACATCTCCGTCCCCGACACACCAACAGCCGGCTGGCGCTTGACCGTCGACAGATAGGAGCCATCGGTGCCCCACGCTTCCACTTCGGCGACTGCGTGATCGAGTGACGGGTCGGCAACAAGTCTTGCGCGGCAACGATCGAGACCGACGCTTGCGAGCGCGCACGTGACCATCGTGTTGACGTTTCGCGGATAATCGGCGGCGATGCCGCGCACTGGCCCATCATAGAGCGTCAACGGCCCAACAATGTTCTCGGCGGCGCGTCCCGTGCGGCTCAAATCGAGATTACGCGGATGCTTACGGAAGGTGATCGTAACATCGCGCCACATGTGCCGCCACGAAAACAGGCTGTCCATGCCGACCAGCGCGCCACGTGGCAAAAGCAGATGATGGCCGCTTTTTGTGGCTTGCGCGACAAGGCGCTCGCGCAGCGCGTCATCGGCGAGCGCCGTCACCGACAGCGGCATGTAATCGGCGCGCCGCAGGAATGCCGTACCATGATCGATGGTGACGTCTGGATGCGCGCATTCGACGATCAGATCGGCACCGCGATCGGCAAAGTCCTCAAGACGATGCAGGACAAGGTTGGCCGGGACGTTGGCGAGCTTGTCGTCCGATCGGTTATGGACGAATGCGGTCTGTAGTCCCGCGACCTCGCTATTCTCGATGCAACGGAACAACGAGGCTCCGATGAAACCAAATCCGACAATACCGATACGTTTCATTGATAACCCGGGCCGGAAGAATACCAAGTTGCGGACTGGAAAAGGCTAGCCCGTAGCGAAAAAATTTTCTATATAGAAAATTATGACAGCGGCAGAAAATTTGGGCAAGCGGCCCGCCGACATCGCGGCGTTGGACCGCGCCGATCCCCTTCGCTCTTGTCGGGATGCATTTACGATCCCCGAAAGGGTCATCTATCTCGATGGCAACTCGCTCGGCCTGCTGCCCAAGGCGGCTGCGGCGCGTGCACGGCGCACGATCGACGATGAATGGGGCCGCTCAGCCATTTCCGGCTGGAATGATCATCAGTGGATCGACCTGCCATTGCGCGTCGGCGCGCGCATTGCACCGCTGATCGGCGCCGATGGTGAGGAGGTCATCGCCGGCGAGACAACCTCGGTCAATCTGTTCAAATGTCTTTCCGCCGCTCTGACGATGCGGCCCGGCCGGCGCACCATCGTCACCAGCATGAGTAATTTCCCGACCGACATCTATATTGTGCAGGGTCTTGCCGGGATGCTGGGCTGCGACATCCGCTATGCCGAGCCGGATGGTCTTGCAGCCGCGCTTGATGACAGCGTGGCAGCGGTGACCTTCAGCCACGTCAACTACAAAACGGCCCGCATCGAGGACATGACCACCATCACGGCGCAGGCTCATAAGGCGGGCGCTTTGATGATCTGGGATCTGTGCCACAGCGCCGGCGCCGTGCCGGTGGCACTTAATGACGCGAAGGCAGATTTCGCCGTCGGCTGCGGCTACAAATATCTCAATGGCGGTCCTGGTGCGCCGGCTTTCCTGTTCGCCGCGCGGCGGCATCACGAGGCGATGCGGCAGCCGCTCTCCGGCTGGATGGGCCATGCCACACCGTTCGATTTCGTCTCCGATTATCGCCCGGCGCAGGGTATTCGTCGCATGATGACAGGTACACCACCGGTCGTTGCGCTGTCGGTGCTAGATGAAGCGGTGCGCATCATTGCCGATGCCGGGATCGAGCCATTGCGCGCCAAGGCAAAAAAGATGGGCGCGCTGATGGTCGACCTGATCGCGCGGGACTGCGCGGGGCACCATCTTCGTCTCGGCTCGCCGGAGGATGAAGACACGCGCGGCAACCACGTGATCTATCATCATCCCGAAGGCTACGCGATCATTCAGGCCCTGAAAGCGCGCGGCGTGGTTGGCGACTTCCGTGCGCCCGATTGCATTCGCCTTGGCATTGCACCGATCTATCTGTCCTATCAGGATATCTGGGATGCAACCCGACACCTCAAAG
>JAEXXW010000063.1 GCA_023405565.1 Pseudomonadota bacterium | reverse complement strand
GTCCAACAGGCTCCTGCTTCTGACCTATGTCGCGGCCATCTTTGTCAGCGCCGCGCTCCTGTTCGTGGTGCAGCCGCTGTTCGCCAAGATGGTGCTGCCCCAGCTCGGCGGCACGCCGGCGGTGTGGTCGGTGGCGATGGTGTTTTTCCAGGCGATGCTGCTGGCGGGCTATGCCTACGCGCATCTGCTGACGCACTACCTGCCGGGCCGGCTTTCGGTCATCGTCCATCTCGTTGTGATGATCGTCGCGACCTTCGCGCTGCCGCTGGCGATTGCGGCCGGATGGGGACGGGCGCCGGCGCAAGGCGAGGCCTTCTGGCTGCTGGGATTGTTCGCAGCCTCGATCGGTCTGCCGTTCTTCGCGCTGTCGGCCAATGGTCCGTTGCTTCAGGCCTGGTTCGCGCGCACCGGTCATCCGTCGGCAAAGGATCCGTATTTTCTGTATGCCGCCAGCAATGTCGGAAGCTTTCTGGCGTTGCTCGCTTATCCCTTCGTGATCGAGCCATTTTCGCGCCTAGGTCAGCAGACAAGCGGCTGGAGCATCGGTTTCTACATTCTCATTCTGCTGATTGCGCTGTGCGGCGTATGGCTGATGCGGTCGCGTAATGAACTTCCCGACAATGCGACCGATGACGCTGCTCCGCCGACCTGGCGTGACGCGCTGAAATGGATCGGGCTGGCCGCCGTCCCATCGGCCCTGCTGATCGCCATCACCGCGCATATTTCGACCGACGTCGCCGCCGCGCCGTTCCTGTGGGTGGTGCCGCTTGCGTTGTATCTGGCGACCTTCGTCATTGCGTTTCAGTCGCGACCGATCCTGCCGCATTGGCTGGTGCTCCTGGCCGCGCCGGTCGCGGTCGTCCTGCTGGTCGTCTCACTGACGCTGGGCTCGGCCAATGACATCCTCGTCCTGATCGCGCTCAATCTTGTCGGCTTTTTCGTGCTGGCCCTGATGTGTCACGGGGAACTCGCCCGTCGCCGGCCGCCGGCGCGTTATCTCACCTCGTTCTATCTCTATCTGTCGCTGGGCGGCGTGATCGGCGGCATCTTTGCAGGCCTGATCGCACAGCAGATTTTCTCTTGGGTCGCCGAATATCCGCTTCTCGTCATCGCTGCCGCTTTGTGCCGTCCGGGTCTCACCTGGCCGCGCAGCAAATTCTATCTCGCGGTTTGGGTTGTGCTGATCGCCGGCATGGCTGCGATGCTCTATGCGGCGTATGTCTGGCATTACGAATTTGTCGAGGATTCATTCAATCTGTGGGCCGCAGCTCTGCTGGTGCTGGCCTTTGGCCTGCATCGCAATGTTGCGACCTTTGCCGGCGCCATCACGGCCTCTCTTCTGTTTGTCCTTCTCTTCGGTGCGGATGCCGGCAAGCGCGATTTCGTGCGCAGTTTCTTCGGCGTGCACAAGGTAATGGAATCGGATGCCGGACAATTCCGCATCCTCAAGCACGGCACGATCGAACATGGCGCGCAGCGCATCCGCGACGACAACGGTCAGCCCGTCACTGGGCGGCCGGTGCCGTCGACCTATTATCATGACAAGTCGCCGATGGCGGAGGGCCTCAACGCCGCGCGGCTGAAACGCAATGGCCCGATCAATGTCGCCGTCGTCGGCCTTGGCACCGGAACACTGGCCTGCCAGATGAAGCCCGGCGATACGCTGACCTATTACGAAATCGATCCGGCGGTTGTGCGCATCGCCAAGGACCGCAATCGCTTCACCTATCTCACCGAATGCGCGCCCGATGCCAGGATCGTCGTCGGCGATGCGCGCCTGACGCTGACCGATACGCCCGATGGCTCCTATGACATCCTCATCGTCGACGCGTTCTCGTCAGATGCGATCCCGACCCACCTCATGACCAGGGAGGCGATGGCGATCTTTAAGCGCAAGATCAAGCCGGATGGCATCATCCTCATGCACATCTCGAACAAACACATGACGCTTGGGCCGGTGATTGCCGGCATCGCCGAAGCCAATGGCCTTGTCTCGCGGGAAAACAATTCAGACGAAGGCTATGACGAGGACAACCATATGTTCGGTTCGAATGTCGTGGCGGTCGCTCACAAGGATGAGGATTTCGGTGTTCTCGCCACCGCCAAAGGCTGGGAGCCAAGCGAGCCGGATGCGGATGAATGGGTCTGGACCGACGACTATTCCAATGTCATCGGCGCCATCATCAGGAAGCTGAAAGAATAGCCGTCGCGTCGATCGGGCCAATTTGCGGGTTGCGCAATGAGGCCGGGTTGGCCAGATTGCGCGCGAATTCGTTACAATATCGCCGAGATAAAGATGACCAGTCCTGTCCTTGAAAACGATCTGAAAGCTGCGATCCGCACCATTCCGGATTATCCGAAGCCCGGAATCATGTTTCGCGACATCACGACGCTTCTGGGCTCGGCGCGGGCGTTCCGCCGCGCGGTGGACGAACTGGTGCAGCCCTGGGCGGGCTCCAAGATCGACAAGATCGCCGGTATCGAGGCGCGCGGCTTCATCATCGGCGGCGCCATCGCGCACCAGCTCTCGGCTGGCTTCGTACCGATCCGCAAGAAGGGCAAGCTGCCGCACAAGAGCGTTAGCGTGGCCTATTCGCTGGAATACGGCATCGATGAAATGGAGATGCACGAGGACGCGGTGGCCAAGGGCGAGCGTGTCATTCTGGTGGACGATCTGATTGCCACCGGCGGCACCGCTGAAGGTGCGGTGAAGCTGCTGCGCCAGATGGGCGCCGATGTCGTAGCCGCCGTCTTCATGGTGGATCTGCCGGACCTCGGCGGCGCTGACAAGCTGCGTGCGCTGAATGTGAACGTGCGCACGCTGGTGTCATTCGAAGGGCATTGATCCCTTCACTCAGGCTGTCAGTTCCGACAGGTCCTCCGGCATGTCGTCATGACAGACGCTGGCGCGATCGGCATGGGCGAACATGGCGCCGAACACGAGCATGTTGCCCAGCATTGCGATGCCGGTAAACGCGGCGATGGCGAGGATGATGGCGAGTTCGATGCTCATGATGGTCTCCAAGGCAGCGGTGATTGACGTTTCAGGTTTCTGAAACGTTGTCGCCGTAACCCAGGAGCAGGTTCAAAAGCTTGATGAAAATTTCTGCGCCTACCG
>JAEXXW010000043.1 GCA_023405565.1 Pseudomonadota bacterium | reverse complement strand
CCCACACCCAGATCGAACAGGCCAGGAGACCGAGCATCACCAGTTTGACGACCCAATGCGCCTGCAGGAACAGGCTGAAGATCGAAAGATCGGCGGTGACCGGCAGGGCCGACTGCGCCACGTCGGCTGGATTCATGGATCTGTCCTCTTCGGAATTGCGTTCCGCACGTCGTCTTGCTTCACGTCGGCTCGACCGTTTTGCGTGTCCTTGCCCGATCAGACGGGAGGACGGAACGCCTGACCAAGGCGCAGCGCGCATTCCCGATTGTCACGATGACGACGCCGCTCACCACCCCGGCATACCGACGAAATCCCCGTGAAACTTGGCCAAACTAGGGCGCAAAACCCAGCCTTTACCGGACTAACCAGCGCCCATTGTGGTTAAGGAAGGGTTACGATCTTGCGACAGTTTTTCACGACCGCGGTAGCGCCCATTCCCGACTAAAATGTGAGGCTTTTGAGGGGGAACCACATTGATCGCGACCGTCATGACCCTGGCCGCCAATCTCCTGCCCCTGATCGGCGTCTGGTCCTGGGGCTGGGATCCCTTTCAGGTGCTGATTCTCTACTGGGCCGAGACCGTCATCACCGGCGGCTGGGCGCTGGCGCGGATCGCGACCCTGCCGCCGCAATATCTTGGCACGATCACGATCAATGGCCGCGAGCAGCCTGGCACCAACAGGACCATGACCAGATTCTTCGCGGCCAATGCCGGCGCCTTCGTATTCGCGCATCTGTTCTTCCTCTGCGCGATCTTCTTCCGCGACTGGCCGAGCGATATCCGCGGGCCCCTTAGCTTCGTCACCCATTATTTCGGCGACGCGGGCGTCTGGGCGGTTCTGATTCTGGCTTTCATGGCGGGGTTCGCGGCATTCGTGACGGCGACACCACGCCCGGTGATCCTTGAGGACGTCTATCGCAAATGGGATTCGCAACGCTTTGTGCCGGCGCAACCGGATCCGGGCGATGTCAGGGATCTCACTGGCGGCATCATCGCCGACCTCTACAAGCGCATTCTGGTAATGCAGGTGGCGATCATCGCCGGCGCATGGTTCGCGCAAAGCTACGGCACCAAGGCGCCGCTCCTGATCGTCATTGTGCTGAAAACGCTGATCGATCTTGGCAGCAAGGGCGGCAGCGCATCGTCATCGATGACGTTTTCGAATGGCGGCAAAACCGTCTCGGTGAAGCCGGGCGATCCGGCGCCTTAAGTCTTTTCTGCTGGCCGATGATCTTTTCGGAAAAGCCGGTGTCCGCTTTTCTGGATCATGCGCAAAAAAATCCGCCCGCCGCGAGAACGCGACGGGCGGTACGCACGCAACTGATGATCGAGCGTTTACTGGCCTTGCGGCGCAGGCGGCTGTGTGTTGCCGCGGCTGCGGCGATCGGCCATGAACTGGTCGAACTCCGCCTTGTCCTTGGCCTCGCGCAGACGCGCCAGGAAGTCCTGGAATTCGCGCTGCTCTTCCTCGAGCCGGCGGAGCGTCTCGGCGCGATAGTCGTCGAACGCCTTGTTGCCCGACGACGGCGGCGACCAGAGGCCCCCGCCAAAACCGGAGCCGAACCCCTGTCCGCGCTCACGCATGCGGTCCATCTTTTCCTGCATGCGATTCATTTTAGCCTGCCAGCGTTCCATGCCGTAGCGACCGCATCCCATCCGTCCGCTCCATAGTGAGAAGGCCAGAAGGGTGAGACCGATCGGCCACCAAACAATGAAGCCGAGGACCGTTGCAGCGATCCAGGCCGGCCGGCCGTATTCGTCAATCTTGTCCGTGAGAGTCATCGCATCCTCATGGCCACATGTGAATGTTAATAACATTCACATAGCTTCGCCCCATTGGGGTGTCAAGAACCGGCCAGCGTTGGAACTTCAATTTCCGTGCAGGCCGAGACCCGAGAGATAGACAAGCACCCCAGCTTCCAACAGATCCTCCGCCGACATCGGCAAGGGTCTTTTTGCCCCATCGCCCCGGGCGAACAGCGAGGCGATGCCATGCGAAAGCGCCCAGATATGCAGCGCCATCATCAATGCCGGTGGCCGCTTGCCCTGCGGTAACAATGCCGAGAGCGCCTCGCAGGCATTGCGGACGACAGCGAATGCGCGATCGCCGGCCGCACGCAGTTCCGGGCTGGCATCGGCCGGGACACCAGCCTCGAACATCGCCGAATAGAAGGCCGGCTCGGCGCGGGCAAAAGCGAGATAGGCCTTGCCCAGCCGTTCGAAGGCTGTCTTCGGATCCGGCTTGCCGTCATTCCAGGCCTGCAGCAATTTCTGCTCGAATTGCTCGAAGCCGCGCCGCGCAACATCGGCCAGAAGTTCATCGCGGTCGCGATAATGGCGATAGGGCGCGGCTGCACTGACGCCGGCCCAGCGGGCGGCATCGGCAAAGGTGAATCCGGCCGGCCCCTTCTCGGCGATCAGATCGAGCGCCGCCCGCACCAAAGCTTCCTTGAGGTTGCCGTGGTGATAGCCCCGCTCGCCTTCGCCGCCATCGCGCTTCCATCTCATGTGAAGGGCATTAACATGCGTCGCTGTGCCGCGTCGATGGCGATCACGTCAACCCGGCGCGCAGCCGCTTCAAGGCGCGCGAAAACACCCCTTTGTCGGCATTGGCTCTGGCGAGCACCAAGGCGCCCTGGATGCCGAGCACGATATTCTCCGCCCGGTCCTTCGCCTGCGCCGGTGTCATCCCCTGCCGGCGAAGCGCCGTGGCCAGCGCCTCCTCCCAGGCGATGAAATAGCCGCGCAGCTTTTTGCCGAAGATATCGCGCGCGCCACCCAGCGCGAACACACCGACGAGACACACGCGACCGCCCGATTCGAAATAGCGATCGGTCGCCTCGAACATATGCGCGATGCCCTCGCCGCTTTTGTCATCACGCAACGGCGCGAACACATTGCGCTCGAACCATGCATCGATGTGCGAGAGGACTTCCTCAGCCATCTGCTCCTTGCCGCGCGGAAACAGATTGTAGAGGCTGCCCTTGCCAAGCTTGGTGGCCTGCGTGATCAGCGTGAGCGATGTGCCCTCATAGCCATGCGCGCGAAAGACTTCGGCGATTTGCGCGATAACGGTTTCGCGCGCAGCGTCATGTTTTGTCTTCGCATGCTTTGCGGCCTTCAAAATGGCTCGCCCTTCAGGCCCGGCACATTGTCGGGGCGCGCGCCGGGCGCATCCCAGAAGAAGCGGCGGTCGTCGGACTTGATCGGCGCATCGTTGATGCTGGCCTCGCGCCGACGCATCAGGCCGAGCTCATCAAACTCCCATTGCTCATTGCCGTAGGAGCGAAACCACGCGCCGCTGTCGTCATGCCATTCGTATTGAAAGCGCACGGCGATACGATTGCCGCTGAAGGCCCAGAGATCCTTGATCAGCCGGTAATCATGCTCCTTGCCCCATTTGCGGGTGAGGAATTCCACGATCGCTTCGCGGCCGACGAAGAATTCCGAGCGGTTGCGCCAGGTCGAGTCTGCCGTATAGGCCTGCGATACGCGCACCGGATCGCGCGAATTCCACGCATCTTCCGCCATGCGGACTTTCTGCCGGGCAGACTCTTCAGTGAAAGGCGGGAACGGTGGGCGTGACATTATGGGTTCTCCAGAGCGCGACCAGCAAAAGTGGATACCGGTTTTGCGTCCGGTCGCGCGACAACAAAAATGTACCGATCGGTACAAACAAATGTCAACCCGCCGCGGCGTCCTGATCGGCCTTCATGGCGATGCGCAGGGGCTTGGGGATCGGCTTGGCACGGCCTTCGGAAATGAAGGCCACCCGCACATCGGCCTGCACCAGCAATTCATCGCCGCGCATGACGCGCTGGCGGATGGTGACGGAAGCGCCCTTCACCTCGTTCGGCTCGCTGATGACGGTGAGAAGATCGTCCATCCGCGCCGGCTTCAGGAAATCGAGCGTCATCGAGCGCACAA
>JAEXXW010000008.1 GCA_023405565.1 Pseudomonadota bacterium | reverse complement strand
CTCGATCATGCTGTGGATGCCGTCATGGGGCGGCATGATCAACGGCATCATGACGTTGTCGGGCGCATGGGACAAACTGCGCACCGATCCGGTGCTACGCATGATGGTGGTATCGGTCGCCTTCTACGGCATGGCAACGTTCGAAGGCCCGCTGATGTCGGTCAAGGCGGTCAATTCGCTGTCGCATTATACTGATTGGACCATCGGTCACGTCCATTCCGGTGCGCTCGGCTGGGTCGGATATGTATCGTTCGGAGCAATCTATTGCCTGGTCCCATGGCTGTGGAATCGCCGTGAGCTCTACTCGCTGAAGCTCGTGAATTGGCATTTCTGGATCTCGACCATCGGCATCGTCCTTTACATCTCGGCCATGTGGGTGTCGGGGATCCTGCAGGGACTGATGTGGCGCGCTTACACGAGCCTCGGCTTCCTCGAATATTCCTTCATCGAAACGGTCGAAGCGATGCATCCCTTCTATGTGATCCGTGCACTGGGGGGAGCGTTGTTCCTCACCGGGGCGCTCATCATGGCCTTCAACCTCTGGATGACCGTCGCCAGCAAGAGCACAGAGTCCGAAATGATGGCGCCCGGCGCCACCGTGCCGGCGGAGTAATCAACATGTCCTTCTGGTCAAAACACGCGCTCTTTGAAAAGAACTCCATCGCCCTCGTCATTGGCGTTCTCATCGTCATTTCGATCGGCGGCCTGGTCGAGATTGTGCCGCTCTTCTATCTCAAGAGCACAATCGAGAAAGTGTCCGGCGTTCGACCCTATACGCCGCTCGAACTCGCTGGCCGCAACATCTACGTGCGTGAAGGCTGCTACAATTGCCACTCGCAGATGGTGCGTCCGCTCCGCGACGAGATCGAACGCTATGGACATTACTCGCTCGCGGCCGAGAGCATGTATGACCGACCGTTCCAGTGGGGCTCCAAACGAACGGGTCCCGACCTCGCCCGCGTTGGCGGCAAATATTCCGACGAATGGCACCGCGACCATCTGAAAGAGCCGAAATCGGTCGTGCCGGGGACTGTTATGCCGGCCTATCCCTGGCTGGCCCGCACCGAGCTCAACTTCTCGCACATTGCCGAAGACCTTAAGGTGCAATCCCATCTCGGCGTTCCCTATTCGGCCGAGATGATCGCCAACGCCACGACGGATCTGCGCATCCAGGCAGCGACCGAGCATCCTGACGTCGAAAATCTCGAGAAGCGCTATCCGAACGCCCGGGCCCGCGATTTTGACGGCAACCCCGGCATGATCTCGGAAGCCGATGCTCTGATTGCCTATCTTCAGATGCTCGGCACGCAGGTGAATTTCAAACTCTACGACAACAAAGCCAACATTCGCTGAGCACCCTCATGTCCGAAACATACAAATGGCTGGCCTGGTTCGCACAGACTTGGGGCCTGCTCTATTTCTTCGTGATCTTCGTTGCCATTGTTGCCTATGCGCTCTGGCCGTCGAACAAGAAAAAGTTCGATCAGGCGAGCCGTATTCCGTTGCGGGAGGACTGAGATGGCGGACCATGGCAAACGAATAATCGACACCGTCACCGGCACGGAAACAACCGGCCATGAATGGGACGGCATCCGTGAATTGAATACGCCGCTGCCACGCTGGTGGCTGTGGGTGTTCTATCTCACCATCGTCTGGTCCATCGGCTACTGGGTCGTATACCCGGCCTGGCCCCTGATCAGCACCAACACGCAGGGTGTCCTCAACTGGAATTCACGCAGTGCCATTCGTGACGATATGGCCGCCCTGCATGCGCAACGCGCCGCCATGACGGATCGGATTGCGGCGACGTCGCTTCAGGATATTCTGTCCGACCAGACGATGCTGGATTTTGCGCGTGCCCAGGGACGCGCCGCGTTTGCGGATAATTGCGCACCCTGTCACGGAGCCGGAGGCGGCGGCGCCAAAGGCTATCCCAACCTGAACGACGATGACTGGCTGTGGGGCGGCAAGCTCGACGACATCGCCTTCACCATCCGGCACGGCATCCGCAGCAACGACGACAACACACGGCAAGGCTCGATGCCTGCCTTTGGCCGCGATAAAATATTGCAGCGGGCCGACATCTCCGCCGTTGCCGATTACGTTCGCTCGCTCGCAGGCCTTTCGACCACGGCCGGTGCAGATCTCGCGCTTGGCAAGAAGGTCTTTGCGGAAAATTGCGCGGCCTGCCATGGCGATAATGGCAAGGGCAACCGGGAGATCGGCGCTCCCGATCTGACCGATCAGATCTGGCTCTACGGGTCGGGCCGCGATGCCATCGTTGAAGCGGTCATGAATGGACGCGGCGCTGTCATGCCGGCCTGGGGCCAACGACTCGATGACACCACGATCAAGGCATTGACGATCTACGTCCATACCTTGGGTGGTGGCCAAAGGTAATCCAATGGACACTGCGCTCGCCGATCGGAAAATCAAGGACAACGCGCCGGCCGCGGGTGAACCTGTGACTGACGACGAGCCGGAGCCATCGCTCTACGCGGCCCGGCGAAAGATCTATCCGCAGAGTGTTCACGGCACATTCCGCACCATCAAATGGGCGGTTCTGCTGGTGACACTCGGCATTTATTATCTTCTTCCGTTCGTTCGTTGGAATCGGGGGCCGAACGCCCCCGATCAAGCCGTCCTGATCGATTTTCCGGGACGGCGCTTCTATTTCTTCTTCATCGAAATCTGGCCGCAGGAAGTCTATTTCTTCACCGGCCTTCTGATCATTGCCGCGATGGCGCTGTTCCTGATGAACGCGCTGGCCGGCCGTGTCTGGTGTGGCTATCTCTGCCCGCAGACAGTCTGGACCGATCTCTTTCTCGCCATCGAACGCCTCGTCGAAGGCGACCGGCGCGCCCAGATCCAGGCCGCTACCGGTCCATGGACGGCGCAGCGGCTTGTGCGCAAGACCATCAAGCATGGTCTATGGCTCATCGTTGCGTGGTGGACGGGCGGCGCATGGGTTCTTTATTTCGCCGACGCCCCGACCCTGGTGAAGGATCTCGCCACGTTCCAGGCGCCGCTGATGGCTTATGCCTGGATCGGCATTCTGACATTCACGACCTACACGCTCGCCGGCCACATGCGCGAGCAGGTCTGCACCTATATGTGCCCGTGGCCGCGCATTCAGGCTGCTCTCACCGACGAATATGCCCTGAATGTCACCTACCGCGACGATCGCGGCGAGCCGCGCGCATCCGTCAAGAAAAGCGAGCAGCTCCGGCTGCTGGACCAGCCAGCCGGCGACTGCATCGATTGCCGGCAATGCGTGAATGTGTGCCCCACCGGCGTCGACATTCGCAACGGCTCGCAACTCGAATGCATCCAGTGCGGTCTGTGCATCGACGCCTGCAACAACGTCATGGAGAAGATCGGTCGTCCGCAATGGCTGATCGCCTATGATAGTGAAATCAACAGCGAGCGCCGGCGTCTGGGTGAACCGCCGATCCGCAAACTCGTCCGGACGCGCACGGTATTCTATGCGCTCATTATCGCGGCTGTGGCGGGTATCATGCTCTACGCACTCGCGACACGGCATGCCTTCGATATCAGCGTCATCCACGATCGCAATCCGGTTTTCGTCCGATTGACCGACGGCGCCATTCGCAACGGATATACTGTCCGGATCCTGAACAAGCGGCTGGAGACACGCCGCTTCTCCATCGCGATCGAGGGCTTGCCGGCGCATGTCATCGAGATCGTCGGCCTTCCTCTGGGTGCTGACAAGATTGTTGAAGTCGGTCCCGATCAGTCTCGCGAATTCCGCATTCTCGTCAGCGACTACGGACAGAACATGCAGGCGTCGACCCCGATC
>JAEXXW010000572.1 GCA_023405565.1 Pseudomonadota bacterium | reverse complement strand
CCTGGGGCCGCAGTCAGTTTTGTATAGTTGGAATTCTCTGCGGCAGGCCGTTTTTGGGACCGGCTTGCGGGCTCGTTCGACAGCGGTTGGCCTCGTCGGCTCACGACAAAGGCGATCAAGCGTGAACCGGACAATCGCGAATGGTTAGGAGGCAGGAAAACAAGGTCTCGTTGCAAACTTCGGCTCATATCAGGCCGAATTGTCCTTATGCCGGTCGCGGCCGAGCGTTAGCGCGAGGATCGTACAGGCCGCACCTGACAGTAGATAGGCGCCGGCCGATATCAGTCCGAAATTGCTCGCGAGGACCAACGCCGCCAACGGCGCAAAGCCCGCTCCGAACAGCCAAGCGAAATCGGCCGTTAGAGCGGAGGCAGTGTACCGGTAGGTCATTGAAAACCGTGCCGCGACGGCGCCGGAAGACTGACCGAACGAAAGCCCCAGCAGGATAAAGCCGACGACCATGTAAATCGTTTCGCCGACGAAACCGCCATCGAGCAATTGCGGTGCGAACCCGCTATAGGCGGCGATGGCCACTGCCGATCCGAGCAGCAATGAACTGCGGCCGATGCGGTCCGCGATCAGCCCCGACGCGATGATGGAGCCAACGCCAAAAATGGCCGCAATCGCCTCGATACCCAGAAAACGCGCCGGCCCCTCATGCGTGTAGAGAAACACCCAAGAGAGAGGGAACACCGTCACCATGTGGAAGAGGGCGAAGCTCGCCAGCGGCGCGAAGGCTCCGATGGCGATGTTCCGGCCTTCATGCCTGAGCGTGTCGGAAACGCGCGCCGGCTGCAACTCCCGGCTTTCAAACAGGTTTGCGTATTCCGGCGTTGCCACCATTCGCAGCCTTGCGAACAAGGCGACGACGTTGATGGCGAAAGCGACGAAGAAAGGATAACGCCATCCCCAATCGAAGAAGTCTTCGGCGGACAGGTTGCCGACGAAATACGCGAACAAGGCGCTGGCCACCACGAGCCCGATCGGCGCGCCGAGCTGCGGGATCATCGCATACCAGCCGCGCCGTTCGTGGGGCGCATTCAACGCCAGCAACGACGCGAGACCGTCCCATGCGCCCGCCCAGGCGAGACCTTGGCCGATGCGAGCAAGTGACAGCAGCCAGATCGACGCCTTTCCGATCGTCTCGTAGCCGGGCAAGAACGCGATCGCCACGGTCGAGGTGCCGAGCAGGAACATGGACAGCGTCAACTTCACGCCCTTCCCGAAATGGCGGTCGATTGACGTGAAGATGGCGGTGCCGACCGGCCGTGCGATGAAAGCCAGCGCGAAGATCGCAAACGAATAGATCGTTCCGGTCAGCGGATCTGCGAACGGGAATATCAGCTTCGGAAACACAATGACCGAAGCAACGGCATAAACGAAGAAATCGAAGAACTCGGATGCGCGGCCGATGATGACCCCGATCGCGATGTCGCCGGGATTGGCAGAGCCGTGCCGGCTGTTGATCCGTCTCGCATCCTGTTCGGCCATGGTCGCCGGCTGAGCCATCCGCGTTTATCCGTCTTCAATTGCGTTTGTGAGTGCTGCCGGAGCCCGAAAATCGGAGTCCGGAGCCCCCTTGTCGCCTCCTTCATGGGCATTCGGGCATTGGACAAATTGTCCAATGTCCATCGTGCTGCACCGCAGCTAGTCCTTCAATCAAAAGAGAAATTCGACGCGAGCGACAGGGGTTGCCGTGAACTATTTGAGGGGCTTTGCCCTATTTCCGCTCGTCCTGATGCTGGGTGGTTGTAATTTTGTTGTCCTCAACCCGGCGGGCGACATTGCGGCGCAACAGCGCGATCTGGTGGTGATCTCCACAATCCTGATGCTGTTGATCATCGTGCCGGTCATGGCGCTGACCGTGTTCTTTGCCTGGCGTTACCGTCATTCCAACAAGGCCGCTCGCTATGAGCCGGATTGGGATCATTCCACCCAACTGGAACTTGTGATCTGGGCTGCGCCTCTGCTGATCATCATTTGCCTTGGCGCGCTGACGTGGATGGGAACGCATCTGCTCGATCCGTATCGCAGTCTTGAACGGATAGCGTCCGGTCAGCCGGTGACAAAGTCCGACAAACCACTGGACGTGAATGTGGTCGCGCTCGATTGGAAGTGGTTGTTCATCTACCCGGAACTGGGAATTGCGAGCGTCAACGAACTGGCTGCGCCAGTCGACCGTCCCATTAACTTCCGCATCACCTCGGCTTCGGTGATGAACTCCTTCTATATCCCGGCCCTGGCCGGCCAGATTTATGCGATGGCCGGCATGGAAACGAAACTGCACGCCGTCATCAACGAGCCGGGCGTTTATCAGGGCTTTTCCGCTAATTATAGCGGCGCGGGTTTCTCCGGAATGCGCTTTGCTTTTCACGGTCTCACGGACCGCGCCTTCGATCAGTGGGTCGCGAAAGTGAAGACCGGTGGGGGCACGCTTGGCCGCTCCGAGTATCTTCAACTCGAACGTCCGAGCGAAAATGTGCCCGTACGCCGGTTCGCCTCGGTGGACCCCAATCTATACAAGGCAATTCTCAATATGTGCGTCGAGCCTGGCAAGATGTGCATGAGCGAGATGATGGCGATCGATGCCAAGGGGGGCCTTGGCATGGCTGGCGTTCGCAACACGATGCCATTGGCCTACGACAAATATGCCCGGCGGGGGGCCGTGTTCGGGGCTGAGCCGTCCTATGT
>JAEXXW010000586.1 GCA_023405565.1 Pseudomonadota bacterium | reverse complement strand
TCATCGCTGCATGATGAACCGCGTCTTCCATGAATCAGAAAAATTACCAGTCACGATAAGAAACCGTCGAAAAATATCTGGGAACTTCATGTCGCGATCTATTCATAGCGTGGTTCCGGAAATTGCGATCGATGAGTCGGAACGCGAGTTCACATTCTCGGACGTCGATTTCAAAAATCTCGTCCAGTTGGCCTATGAATACGCCGGGATCTAGTTGTCCGAAACCAAGCGAAATCTGGTCTATACGCGGGTGTCGCGCCGGCTGCGTGCGCTCGGTCTGAGCAGCTTTCGTGAATATCGCGCCTATCTCGCCGAAAATATTCCCGAACGCGAGAATTTCATCAACGCGATCTCCACGAACCTCACGCGCTTCTTCCGAGAAGCGCATCATTTCGAACATTTCAGCCGTCATGTCGTCGCCCCGTTCCTCGCCAACGTGCAACGTAGCGGCGGTCGTTTCCGGGTCTGGTCGGCGGGTTGTTCAACGGGCGAAGAGCCTTACACAATCGCGGCGGTCACGCGGCGCGAGATCGGCAGCGCCAGAGGCCTCGACGCACGCATTCTGGCAACCGATATTGATACAGAGGTGCTCCGCAAGGCTGCGGCCGGTGAGTATCCTGCAAAGTCGCTCGACGATATTCCGCGGCAGTATCGCGATTATTTCCAGCCGGCTGATCGCAGCCGCAACTCCACATCGGTCTTCGTGACCGAAGACATCCGCTCGCTCATTGCCTTTCGGCAACTGAACTTGATGGATCGTTGGCCGTTCCAGGGCAAGTTCGACGCGATCTTCTGCCGCAACGTCATGATCTATTTCGATGCGCCGACAAAGGCCAATCTGATTGATCGCTTTATCCAGGCGATCAAGCCCGGCGGCTGGCTCTATATCGGTCACTCGGAATCGTTCCACGGCACGCATCCCGAATTGCAGCTTGTCGGCCGCACGACTTACCGGAGGAAGCCATGACGACGGCTATGGCATTCCGGGCGCCAGATATAACCAAATTCGACCAGGATCTGGGTGTTGGCACCAGACGGATATTCGATCCTGCGACCAATACCTGGATGGTGAAGATTTTTCCGGGCGAGTTCTACATCACGGCCGATAGTAACGAGACATTGGTCACCGTGCTCGCCTCCTGTGTTGCGGCATGCATCCGTGATCCGCGGCTTGGCATTGGTGGAATGAATCACTTCATGCTTCCACAAGGAAGATCGGGTGGCTGGGGAAAGGACTCGCAGTCAACCCGCTTCGGCAATTTCGCGATGGAAAAGCTCATCAACGAGTTGCTGAAAGCCGGCTGTTCGCGCGACTCGCTGGAGGTGAAGCTGTTCGGCGGTGGCAATGTCACCGACAGCAATATCGCCGTCGGCACGGGAAATGCCGAGTTCGCGCTCCGATATGTCGACGCCGAAAGGCTGCGCTGTGTCGCCCAGGATCTCGGTGGGCGCTTTCCCCGTCGCATCCATTACTCGCCGATCGATGGAAAAGTCGTGCGGCGTTTGCTTGGCCGTGACGCATCCGGGGCGGTCGTGCGGGAGGAAATGGAGCATGCGCAGCGCCTGTCTTCCCGGGCGCCGGCGGGCGAAATCGAGTTGTTCGACTAGAGGCAGATTATGGGCAAACCCGTACGCGTTTTGATTGTCGACGACTCGGCGCTGATCCGTCAGTTGCTCTCGTCCATGCTGTCATCCGATCCGGAGATCGAGGTGGTCGGAACGGCAGGCGACCCGCTGATTGCGCGTGATCGAATCAAGGCACTGAATCCGGATGTCGTGACGCTGGACGTCGAGATGCCGAACATGGACGGCATCACCTTCCTGCGCAAAATCATGACATTGCGGCCGATGCCGGTGATCATGGTCTCGACGCTCACGCAGGCCGGTGCAGATGTCACGCTGGAAGCGCTGGAAATTGGCGCAGTCGATTTTGTCGCCAAGCCATCGAGTGATGCTGCTCATGGAATGTCGGCGCTGGCTGCGGAACTTCAGGCGAAGATCAAAGCCGCCGCTCGCACGCGCATCGGTGCGCGTCCCCCTGTGACGGCAAGTTCCGCCGCGCCGAAGCGTGTCCGGACAGTTCGTGCACGCGACAAGATTGTCGCCATCGGAGCATCGACCGGCGGCGTCGAGGCCTTGAAGGTTGTGCTGATGCACTTGTCGGCTGAATGTCCGCCGATCCTCATCACGCAACACATGCCGCCGCGCTTCACCGCCGCCTTCGCGCAGCGCCTCAACCGCGAATGCGCCATGAACGTGTCGGAGGCCGCTCATGGCGATGTCATTGAAGCGGGTCATGTCTACATCGCGCCGGGCTCACATCATCTTGAGATCGTCAAGCACGGTATGGAATATCGATGCGCCCTGAATGACGGGCCACCGGTCACCGGCCATCGCCCGTCGGTCGATGTCCTGTTTCGGTCGATGGCCCGTGTTGTCGGGCGCTCAGCCATCGGCGTCATCCTGACGGGTATGGGCAAGGATGGCGCGGAAGGCATGCTCGAAATGCGAAATGCCGGTGCGAAGACGATCGGGCAGGATGAAGCATCCTCGCTGATCTACGGCATGCCGCATGTCGCCTTCGAACGCGGCGGCGTCATGCGTCAGTGCTCACTCGTGAATGTTGCCGATGCAATTCTGGATGCCTGTGAAGCGGAAACGGACGCGGGACGTTCGTATCGCGCGGCGCAGGCTGGATAACGTTTTGATTTTCAAAAGACGTCCATGTGGGTGGACGAAAAGGATGGTTCGGTCATGAAGTTGCCAAATGTATTGGACTTCGCTGCCGCTCCGGTTCTCCAGCAATCGATATTGGGAGGACTGAAGGCGTCTGGGCGTTTGCAGATCGACGCCTCCGGGGTCGAGTTGATTTCCATGTCCTGCATGCAGGTCATCGTTGCGGCGACGCGCGAAGGAGCGGTGATTGTTAATCCATCGCCGGCTTTCACCGAAGCGTTCGAGACGCTGTCGCTTGAGTTGGCGACCGCCATCGAATTCCGAAGCGAGCCGGAACCTGCCGAAGAGCCTGCCACGGAATCGATGCTTGAGGCGGTTGAGGTCGTGATCGAGGAAACGGTCCAGATTGTGCCGGAGATCGAAGACCCCGTTGCACCGTTAGGAGACGATATGCCTCTTCGCATCATGACGATCGACGATTCCAAGACCATGCGCGACATGCTCATGTTCACACTCGCCGACGCCGGCTTTGACGTCATCCAAGCTGTTGATGGCCAGGAAGGTGTCGACATGCTCGTGACAGAGAAAGTGGACGTGATCATCACCGACATCAACATGCCGCGTATGGACGGCTACGAGGTGGTTCGTCAGTTGCGGCTGCGGCCTGAGCACGAGAAGACACCGATCCTGGTGCTGACGACCGAAAGCGAAATCGAGAAAAAGAAGATGGGCAAGGATGTTGGCGCCACCGGCTGGCTGGTTAAGCCGTTCGATCCGGACAGGCTCGTTGAGACCGTCCGCAAGGTTGCCTGCTGATCCTCCGAACGAAACAGGGAAATCAAACAATGGCTAGTTTGGAGCAGTTGAAGCTCACCTTCTTCGACGAATGCGCCGAAGGCATGCAGCAGATCGAGCAGGGCCTGAGCGATATTCGCG
>JAEXXW010000507.1 GCA_023405565.1 Pseudomonadota bacterium | reverse complement strand
CGGCGGGAGCGCCACCCTTCTGCGCCGGGGCCGATTTCTGCGCCGGCGCCTTCGGAGCGGCCTTGGGCGCGGCCGGCTGTTGCGGCTGTTGCGCGAATGCGCCAACGGCTCCGGCAACTGACAGCGCGGCTACCGCGGCAAACGTTGTGAGCGTCCGGGCAACCGGCCGGGCCGGTGCAGACGCGAACCGATAATTCATATCTCTACATTTCCTCGTTAGCGCCGCTGGAGCGGCGGTGAGCCCACAGGCCGCCATGCCGCTGTCTCAATGCCAAAAAAGGCGACAGCGTGACGCCGGGTGCCGCCTGATACCGCAAATCGGCTCCACAATAAAGCATGATACCTAAATTTGCCGACAGGTGCATTCCCTGCCGCGCTGGAACCTTATTTCGACATTCATGTGGTTCGGCTGGCGACGGACCGGACCATATGAGAACGTCTTTAATCTGCGAATCAGGCCGCATCCGTGATCGCATTGGAAGTCTTCTGCCGAAGTCGTGAAAGCTGGCGCAAGGTGCTTGCCGCATTGCTGGTCGTGCTCGCTGTGCTGCTTGGCAACCGAGCAGCGGTGGCCGAGCCACAGCATGCCATTGCCATGCACGGCGCACCGGCAATGCCGCGCGACTTTTCCGCAATGCCGTATGTGAATCCCGACGCGCCCAAAGGCGGCCGTCTTGTCCAGGGTGCACTCGGCACGTTCGACAGCCTCAATCCGATGATCGTGAAGGGCCTCGCGATCCCGCAGATCCGCGGTTATGTCATCGAAGGATTGATGGCGCGCGGCTATGATGAGCCCTTCACGCTGTATGGGCTGATCGCCGAAACGATCGAGACCGACGACAAGCGCAGCTTCATCACCTTCAACATCAACCCGCAGGCGCGCTTTTCCGACGGCAAGCCGGTGACACCGGACGATGTCGTGTTTTCCTGGGAGTTGCTGCGCGACAAAGGCCGCCCCAACTACCGCACCTATTATTCCAAGGTCGCGCGTGTCGACATCACCGGCCCGCGCTCGGTGCGCTTCGACCTGTCGGGCAGCGAGGATCGCGAATTGCCGCTCATTCTCGGCCTGATGCCGGTGCTGCCCAAGCATGCGATCGATCCCGAACGCTTTGAGGACACCACCTTCACGCCCCTGATCGGTAGCGGGCCCTATATCGTCAAGACCGTGGACCCGGGCCGCAGCATCACCTTCGCCCGCAATCCGGATTATTGGGGCGCGAAGCTGCCGATCAATCGCGGCCTGTGGAATGTCGATGAAATGAAGATCGATTTCTATCGCGACGACAATTCGTATTTCGAGGCCTTCAAGAAGGGCCTCTACGATGTGCGCGCCGAAACCGATCCGACACGCTGGCAGACCGGATACGACACCCCGGCCTTTCGCGCCGGCCGCTACGTCAAGGAGGCCTTCCAGAACGGTCAGCCGAAGGGCATGAACGCCCTCGTCTTCAATACGCGGCGTCCGGTCTTTGCCGATATCCGCGTGCGCGAAGCGATCGCGATGCTGTTCGACTTCGAGTGGATCAACAAGAACTTCTTCTTCAACCTTCAGAAACGCACCGGAAGTTATTTCCAGGGCTCGGAATTATCGGCGCTCGGCCGCCCGGCGGACGAACGCGAGCGCGGCTGGCTGAAGTCATTTCCGGGCGCCGTGCGCGATGACGTGATGGAGGGCCACTATGCACCTCCTGGCACTGACGGGTCGGGCCGCGACCGCGAAGTGCTCAAGAAAGCGCTGACACTGTTCGAGGAGGCTGGCTACGACCTCGACGGCACCGTGCTGCGCCGTCGCGATACGGGACGGGCCCTGACATTCGAGATTCTGGTCACCAGCCGCGATCATGAAAGACTGGCAATCGCTTTCGCGCGCGACCTCAAGCGCGCCGGTATCGCCGTGAAGATCCGCACCGTCGATGCCGTGCAATTCGACCGGCGCCGCCTCACCTATGACTTCGACATGATTCCCTATCGCTGGGATCAGTCCTTGTCGCCAGGCAACGAGCAGAGCTTCTATTGGGGCTCGGCGGCCGCCGATGTCGACGGCACCCGCAATTATATGGGCGTGAAAAGCGCGGCCATCGACGCCATGATCGCGCAGTTGCTGCAGGCGCGGGAACGCAACGATTTCGTTTCCGCGGTCAGGGCTCTCGACCGAATCCTGATTTCAGGTTTCTATGTGGTGCCCCTGTTCCACCTGCCCGATCAATGGGTGGCACGTTGGACCAGGATCGACCATCCACAGACGACGCCGCTCTTTGGCTATCTGCCGGAAGCGTGGTGGCAGAAACCGGACGCACGATGACGCACGCTCCAACGATGGCGGACCGCGCAGAACGAGGCGTTACGCCGACCATCGATTCCATTTTCCGCGCCAACGCTGCGCACAGGCCCGACGCGGACGCCCTGATCGACCCGACTGACCGCGAAGCGATCACCGGACAATCTCCACGGCGGATCACCTATGCGCAGGCCGACCGTGCCATCGATGCGATGGCGATGAGATTGCGCCAGATCGGCCTGCCGACGGGCACGGTTGTCGGTCTGCAAATGCCGAACATCGTTGAAAGCGTTCTCTCTCTGCTGGCCATCACCCGCGCCGGCATGGTGCCCGCGCCCTTGCCGCTTTTGTGGCGGCGCGCCGATTGCGTCGCAGCGTTGTCGCATGCGGGAGCGCGCGCCATTGTCACCTGCGGCCAGGTTGGTGAAACAGATCACGCGCAGCTGGCCCTTGAAGTCGCGGCCGAGCTTTTCCCGATCCGTGTCGTCTGCGGCTTTGGCTGCGGCCGGGTCGATGGCATCGTTCCGTTTGATGATTGCCTGCGCTCGGAGGGCCATCCCTTTCTGCCCTCGTCAACGCGCATTGAATCGTCACCCGCTGCAGTCATCACGTTCGAGATGACGGCGGACGGTCCGGTCTCCGTCTTGCGCGACCACGCACAATTGCTGGCTGGCGGCATGCTGCTGCAACA
>JAEXXW010000484.1 GCA_023405565.1 Pseudomonadota bacterium | reverse complement strand
TGCAGGGCAAGCAGCTCTCCTACAACAACATCAACGATACCGACGCCGCCTATGAATGCGTGGCGGAATTCGATCCCGCGCGCAGTGCGGCCTGCGTCATCGTCAAGCATGCCAATCCTTGCGGTGTTGCTGAAGGCGCGACGCTGGAAGACGCCTATCGCAAGGCGCTGCGCTGCGATTCGACATCGGCCTTCGGCGGCATCGTTGCGGTGAACCGCACGCTGGATGCACAGGCCGCGCGTGCCATCACCGAGATCTTCACCGAAGTGATCGTGGCGCCGGATGCGACCGAGGAAGCGATCGCCATTGTCGGTGCGAAGAAGAATTTGCGGCTGCTGCTGGCCGGCGGGTTGCCTGATCCGCGCGCAGCGGGGCTGACGGTGAAATCGGTGGCCGGTGGTCTGCTTGTGCAGACGCGCGACAATGCGGTCGCCGACGACATGACGATCAAGGCCGTCACCAAGCGACAGCCGACCGATGCCGAGTTGCGCGATCTCGTCTTCGCCTTCCGCGTCGCCAAGCATGTGAAGTCCAACACCATCATCTACGCGAAGGATCTCGCGACGGTGGGCATCGGCGCCGGTCAGATGAGCCGTGTCGACTCCGCGCGTATCGCGGCGCGCAAGGCGGAGGATGCGGCGAAGGAGCTGGGACTGAGCGTGCCGCTGACCAAGGGTTCTGTGGTGGCGTCCGATGCGTTCTTCCCGTTCGCCGACGGCTTGCTGGTGGCGATCGAAGCCGGTGCAACGGCCGTGATCCAGCCGGGCGGCTCCATGCGCGACGATGAAGTCATCAAGGCGGCCGACGATGCCGGCATCGCCATGGTGTTCACCGGAACACGGCATTTCAGGCATTAGGTTACAAGCGGAAGCATTATTTCCGCTCGTCCCCGCGAAGGCGGGGACCCAGAGTCATGCGCTGGATTCCCGCCTTCGCGGGAATGAGCGGAGAGAGTTTACTTCCCCGCCAGATCGCCCAGCAAGCTCGCCGCCACCGCTAGCTTCGACAGCGACAATCCCGTATCGGCGATCTCGTGCATCGAGGTGCGGATGCGTTCGACCTCGCTCGCGCGCGGCGTCACCCATGCTTCGACCGCTTCCGTTCCCGATGGGCCGCCCGCCAGCATCTCGGCGGTAAGCTGGCGTGCGGCCTGGCCGAGTGAATCGCGCGCGCGATCCAGCGCCAACCTGTCGAAATAATCGGTGGCCTTGATGTCGCGCGCCGCATTGGCGATGCGTTCGAGACGGAAATAGCGGACCACGGCCAGGAAGGTCCGTGCCACATCGGCCATGCTGCGTTTGGTGCGGTCGGCCACGAGCACGATGTCCGGTGCGACATTGAGCGCGCGCAGGCTGGCGATGCGCAGTGCGAGCGTCTCCGGCACGCCGGCCTCGGTCAGTTCCTTCGCCCGTGCCGCGCGGGCATTGGCGGCATCCTCGGCCAAGGCCTCGTCGAGCGCATGCGAGACCTCCTCAATGCCGCTGCGATAATGCTCGACGATCGAAGCCAGCCCCTGATTGAGATCGACATTGCGGATGAACCACACCATGCGGTCGATCAGCAAAGCCTTCACCGCGGCATATAGTTCGAGCTGCAATGCGCCGGAAATCCTGTTGTCGAGCGCGTCGATCTCGCCGTTCAGTGCCGTCATGTCGTAGCTGTCGCGCACGGCGGCGAAGGCGCGGGCGATCCGGTCCGGCGATGCACCGGTCTCGTCGGTCATGCGCGCAATCAGAGAGGGGCCGCCGCGATTGATAATCGAGTTGGTCAGGTTGGTGGCGATGATCTCGCGGCGCAAACGATGGTGTTCGAGTTCATCGGGAAAGCGTTGCGTCAGCTCCGCCGGGAAATAGCGCGTCAGCTCCTTGCCCAGATAGGGGTCGTCCGGCACTGACGTTTCCAGCAGGTCGCTGTAGAGCGTCAGCTTGGCGTAGGCGAGCAGCACGGCAAGCTCCGGTCGTGTCAGCGCCTGCGAACGGCGGCGCCGTTCGGCGATCTCGACATCGTCGGGCAGGAATTCGACGACGCGGTCAAGCAGCCCGCGCGCTTCCAGCGTTTGCATCATGCGCTGGCGCGAGGCGAGATCGTCAAGGCCGTTGCGTTCGGCCAGCGAGATGGCGAGCGGTTGCAGATAATTGTTGCGCAACACGAGTGCCGCGACTTCATCGGTCATGCCGTAGAGCAGCGTGTTGCGGTCGGGCAGCGACAATGCACCTGTGCGCACCGGTCCGCCGAGCGCGATCTTGATATTGACCTCGACGTCGGAGGTGTTGACGCCGGCGGAGTTGTCGATCGCGTCGGTGTTCAGCCGCACACCGTTTTGTGCCGCTTCGATCCGGCCGCGTTGCGTCATGCCGAGATTGGCGCCTTCGCCGACCACCTTGCAGCGCAGATCGGCACCGGTGACGCGAATGGCATCATTGGCGCGATCGCCCACCGCTTCGTCCGTCTCGTTCGCGGCGCGCACATAGGTGCCGATACCGCCGAAAAACAGAAGGTCGGCATCCGCCTTCAGGATCGCGCTCATCACCTGGATCGGTGTTGCCTTGTCGGCCGTGAGGCCAAGCAGCGACTTCATCTCCGGCGAGAGCGGAATCTCCTTCAGCGAGCGTGGAAACACGCCGCCGCCTTTGCTGATCAGGCTCTTGTCGTAATCCTGCCAGCTCGAACGCGGCAGATCGAACAGACGTTGACGTTCGGCAAAGCTCTTCGCCGGATCGGGTTCGGGATCGATGAAGATGTCGCGATGGTCAAACGCGGCGACAAGCTTGATCGTGTTCTCGCGCAGCATGCCGTTGCCGAACACGTCGCCCGACATGTCGCCGACGCCAACAACAGTGAACGGCGTCGTGCCGACATTGACATCCATCTCGCGGAAATGGCGCTTCACCGCTTCCCAGGCGCCGCGTGCGGTGATGCCCATCTTCTTGTGGTCGTAACCGGCCGAGCCGCCGGACGCAAAAGCATCGTCCAGCCAGAAATCGTGTTCGGCGGAAATCGCATTCGCTGTGTCGGAGAAGGTCGCCGTACCCTTGTCGGCGGCGACAACGAGATAAGGATCGTCGCCATCGTGGCGCACGACATTCGCAGGCGGCAGTACCTTGCCTTCAGGCGACAGATTGTCGGTGATGTCGATCAGGCTGGTGATGAAGAGCTTATAGGCGGCGACGCCTTCGGCGGCGATCGCCTCGCGCGTGCCGCCGACCGGCAGGTGCTTGGGTACGAAGCCGCCTTTCGCGCCGACCGGCACGATGACGGCGTTCTTGACCTGCTGCGCTTTCACAAGGCCGAGAATCTCGGTGCGGAAATCCTGTGGCCGGTCGGACCAGCGGATGCCGCCGCGGGCGACCTTGCCGAAGC
>JAEXXW010000429.1 GCA_023405565.1 Pseudomonadota bacterium | reverse complement strand
GTTTCAATGACATTGCAGATTCTAGTTGCTGCGTCGGCCTTGGCGCTCGTTGTGTCCCAGGCCTCCGCGCAGGAGAGCGATTCGGTAAAGACCCGGCACGCAGCGGCGCCGGCCGCAACCGCCAATGACGCAGCCGCGGCTGTTCCCGCCGCCCAGCCTGCGCCGCAAGCAAGAACGGAAAGCGCACCGGCAGCCAAGCCAAAGCCGGCAAAGCGCGCCGCACATCGGCCGGCTGCACAACAGCCCGAGCCGCAGCAACCGGCGGCCTCGGAAAACTGGATCGGCCGCATCTTCGGTGCGCCAGGCCAGGGCCCAGCCGCCGATCCGCGCATGCCGGCCGCACCGGCTGGTCGCGGCGCACCGAGCTATTCGGTGGCCCGTCCGCCATCGAACAAGCTGTTCCTCGGCATGTTCTATTCGATCGTTCCCAAAGAGACCGTGGCGTTCACCGAAAACTTTACACCGGGCACAATCGTGGTGCGGCATCGCGAACGCCGCCTGTATTACGTGCTCGGCAACGGACAGGCGATCCGCTACGCGATCGCGGTCGGCCGCGAAGGCGAAGCTTTCTCCGGCACCAGCGTCGTGTCGAACAAGCGCGAATGGCCGGACTGGACACCGACCCCGGCGATCCTCAAGCGCCAGCCAAACCTGCCGCGTCATGTCGAAGGCGGCCCGAACAATCCGCTGGGCGCCCGCGCACTCTATCTCGGCCAGACGCTGTATCGCATCCACGGCACCAACGAGCCCTGGATGATCGGTGAGGAAGCATCATCCGGCTGCATCCGCATGACCAATGACGATGTGATCGATCTCTATAACCGCACGCGCGTCGGCGCGACGGTTGTTGTGCAGCGCTGATTGACGGCGACATTTTTTGCGGGGGCAAAGGCCGGGCGAATGCCCGGCCTTTTTTGTTTGAGCGGCAGCGAAAGTTTTTGTCATGGCCGGGCTTGTCCCGGCCATCCCCGCCTTGCTTTGATAGACGAATGCGCTCCCCGTTCGTCTATATCGTCACAAATCGCCGCGACGGCATTTTATATACCGGCGTGACAACCGATCTGCCGCGACGAGCTTATGAGCATCGCGAAGGATTGATTTCGAGCTTCACGAGGCGTTACGGCCTCAAACAGCTTGTCTGGTACGAGGCTCACGACACTATTGTATTGGCCATACAGCATTGTATTGGCCATACAGCGCGAAAAAGCGATCAAGCATTGGCCGCGCGCTTGGAAAGTACGTCTCATTCACACCATGAACCCCGAATGGACGGACCTGTACAATGATCTGATTTAAGACGTGGATGGCCGGGACAAGCCCGGCCATGACGAACGGATAAAGTTGGTCACCTCATCCTCCCATACTCTTCCCCTTCAACGCGCTCCCGATCTCATCCAAAATCGCCGGGTCGTCGATCGTTGCCGGCATCGTCCAGTCCTCGCCATCGGCGATTTTCTTCATCGTGCCGCGCAGGATCTTGCCGGAGCGCGTCTTCGGCAAACGCGGCACGGTGATCGCGAGCTTGAATGCGGCAACAGGCCCGATGCGTTCGCGCACCAGCGCGACAATCTCCTTCTCGATATCGGCAGCGCTGCGCGACACACCGGCCTTGAGCACCACGAAGCCGCACGGCACTTCGCCCTTCAGCGCATCGGCCATGCCGATCACGGCGCATTCGGCAACATCGGCGTGCGAGGCCAGCACCTCCTCCATGCCGCCGGTCGAGAGACGATGACCGGCGACATTGATGATGTCGTCGGTGCGGCCCATCACATGCACATAGCCGTCCTCATCCTTGAAGCCGGCATCAGCGGTTTTGTAATAACCCGGAAACTCCGCGAGATAGGTTTCGCGAAACCGCTCGTCCTGTTGCCACAGCGTCGGGAATGCGCCGGGCGGCATCGGCAGCTTGGCCACCAGCGAGCCGATCTGGCCAGTGGACACTTCCTTGTTGCTCTCGTCGACGACGCGAATGTCCCAGCCCGGCATCGGCACCGTGGCCGAACCATGCTTCACCGGCAGCATGCCAAGGCCGACCGGATTGCCGGCGATGCACCAGCCCGTTTCCGTCTGCCACCAATGATCCACCACCGGCTTGTTCAGCTTCTCTTCGGCCCAGACGATGGTCGGCGGATCGGCGCGCTCTCCGGCAAGAAACAATGTGCGGAATTGCGAGAGGTCATATTGCGCGAGCAATTTGCCGTCCGGGTCTTCCTTCTTGATCGCACGAAACGCCGTCGGTGCCGTGAACAGGGCCACGGCCTTGTGCTGCGCGATCACGCGCCAGAAGGCGCCGGCGTCGGGCGTGCCGACCGGCTTGCCTTCGTACATCACCGAGGTCGCGCCATGAAACAGCGGCGCATAGACGATGTAGGAATGCCCGACCACCCAGCCGATATCAGAGCCGCACCACCACACCTCACCCGGATCGATGCCATAGAGATTCTTCATCGACCATTTCAGCGCAACGAGATGGCCGCCATTGTCGCGCACCACACCTTTCGGAATGCCGGTGGTACCGGACGTGTAGAGAATGTAGAGCGGATCGGTCGCCAGCACCGGCACACAATCGGCGCTCTCCTTCGCGGCAATCGCAGTGCTTCGCAGATCGGCCCAGTCATGATCGCGGCCGGCTATCATTGACGCCTGCTCCTGCGGTCGCTGCAGGATCATGCAGGCCGATGGCTTGAACTCTGCCATCGCGATCGCGTCGTCGAGCAGCGGCTTGTATTTGACGATGCGGCCCGGTTCGATGCCGCAGCTCGCGGTCAGCACCAGTTTCGGCTTGGCATCGTCGATGCGCTTGGCCAATTCGGTCGCCGCGAACCCGCCGAACACCACCGAATGCACCGCGCCGATGCGTGCGCAGGCGAGCATGGCGAACACCGCTTCTGGCACCAGCGGCATGTAGATGATGACGCGATCACCCTTGCCGACGCCAAAATCCTTCAGGATCGCGGCGAGCGTCGCCACCTCGAACAGCATCTCCTCATAGGAGAAGGATTTGACCGTATGCGTAACGGGTGAGTCGTAGATCAGTGCCGTTTG
>JAEXXW010000371.1 GCA_023405565.1 Pseudomonadota bacterium | reverse complement strand
GCCGGTCGCAGCGCCAGCATCACCGCGATGACGCAAAAGACGCCGATGAAATTGCACAGCACACGCGCTTCGGCGAAATGGTGCAAATGCGTGGTGTCGAAATAACTCGGCAGCACGACAATGGCCGCCGTGTAGCCTGACAGGAACCAGACATAGGCGCGAAATTGCCGGAACAGGTTGCCGATCGCGGTGCAGAACGTCAGCCATGCCGTGAGCACCACCACCACCCAAAGCGGCTGATGCAGCGTGTAGACAATCAGCAATCCCACCGCCGATCCGATGGATGTGCCGATCACACGATAAAGAACGCGATAGAGCAGCAGCCCCTGTGTCGGCTGGCTCACCGTCACCCATACAGCGACGCCCGCCCAATAGGGATTGTCGAGCCCAGCCGCCATCGCAATCGACAGGGCCAGAAGCGCCGCGACCGCATAGGCGATGGCAAGCTTCAACCCGTTGCGATCCAGTCCGAAGATATGCAGTCCGCTCTCCCGCCAACCATGACGACGCCCGCCAATTGCGGCGTCCTGTCCCCGAACAACAATATCGCGCCTGATGAACAGTCAACGCACAAGGCCGGGAAGGTGCGCCACCATTCGCGTTTTGGGAGAGCGCGGCATGCTCCGGACGGCATCCGGTGCAAAACTATCAATCAATCGCGGATATGATTTCGGATCGATCCGGTCCGCACCCGCCGTAACCGGCCTTGCGTGTCCCGGTTAACAGGAGCCTCGTGCCATGTGGTCCTTCCAGATCGATCCGCTCGTCGCGCTCGGCGTGCTTGTCGCCACCGCGACGACGGATGCCGCCTATGTCATGTTCACCGCCTCCGTGGTCGCGCGCAAACGCGTACCGGCCGCAACATGGAGCAGCATCTGGTATCTGCTCTCATCCTTCGCCGTGATCAGCTATACGCAGAACTGGATCTATGTGGCCTTCGCCGCGATCGGCTCCTGGATCGGCGCCTATCTGACGCTGACCTTCGTACATCGCACGCCGGAGCCGCCGGCACCGCCCGGCTCGGCACCGGGATAACGCGCCCATAAAGCGCCCGTCTTTGCATGCGTCTGTTCGAACGAACACATCATCGCATCACGCGCAACAGAACGCATACGTAAGCGTGATTTTACGATGCTCCGCCACGCGCCTACAGAGCGACCTTGAGATTTGCAGCACCGATGTCTGCACCGTGACGGCGGCGGACAGGGAGGAGGTTCCCATGGACTCTCTGCTTGCAATGATCGCGCTCTGGCTGTCGTTCAATTTCGGTCTGCCGGAGATCACCGAACCACCAAAAATTGCGGTCGTGTCGGCGCAGGACATCCTGTTCAAGCGACACAAGGCCTTCACCCCGCACGCGCAACAGGCGCTGCTTTCAAACACACCCGATGGCAATTCGCGCGGCAAGACACGCGAGGCCGTGGCGATCTATGATGAAGACAACGGCACGATTTTCCTCACCGAGGGCTGGAACGGCAAAAGCCCGGCGGACCTGTCCGTGCTGGTCCACGAAATGGTGCATCACATCCAATCGAAAAGCAGGATGCGTCATGCCTGCCCGGCCGCGCGCGAGGAACTGGCCTATGCCGCGCAGGACAAATGGCTGACCATGTTCGGACGCAATCTCTATGACGAGTTCGATCTCGATGCCTTCACGCTGAAGGTCACGACCACTTGCGGCCCCTGATCGCGCGGCCCCCGATCGCGCAACGCCTGCATCGCCACGGTCAACTGCCGCCGATCAATATGCCGGCCGCCAGCACCAGCGAGCCGCCGAGCACCACCTGAAACACCGATCGCAGGAACGGCGTTTCCATGAAGCGATTCTGGATGAAGGCGATCGCCCACAATTCGATAAACACGACGACCCCGGCGATCGCCGTCGCCACCCAGAATTGCGGGATGAGATAGGGCAACGCATGACCAAGCCCGCCGATGCTGGTCATCACGCCTGACGCAAGACCACGTTTCAGCGGCGAGCCGCGCCCGGAAATCACGCCGTCGTCATGCGCGGCTTCCGTAAAGCCCATCGAAATGCCGGCGCCGACCGACGCCGCAAGGCCGACCACAAATGTGGTCCATGTGTTCTGCGTCGCGAAGGCGGTGGCGAAGATCGGCGCCAGCGTCGACACCGAACCATCCATCAATCCGGCGAGCCCCGGCTGCACCCAGGTCAGCACGAATTGCCGCCGCGCCTTTTCGTCCTCGTCCTTGCGTGCGCCGTCATGCACGGCATCGCTGTTCAGCGCCTCGGCGCGATGCTCGTGCTTGCGCTCGGCGGCGGCGAGATCGCCCAGGAGCTTGCGCGTATCCGGATCGCTGCTTTCCTGCGCCGCGCGGGTGTAGAAATTCGCCGCGTCGTCTTCCATGCGCGCGGCTTCGGAGCGGATGCGCTCGAGGCCGAGATTCTGGATCAGCCAGACCGGCCGGCGCGAATAATAGCCCGCCACATGCTCGCGCCGGATCAGCGGGATCACCTTGCCAAAGCGCCGCTGGAACATGTCGATCAGCAGGCGCCGGTGGCCGTCCTCCTCGGACGCCATCTCGTCGAACATTTCCGCCGTCGCCGGATAATCGTGGCGGAGCTGCTCGGCATAAGTGGCGTAGATGCGCGCGTCGTCCTCCTCCGACGAAATGGCCAGCGCCAGAATCTCGGCTTCCGACAGGTCGGTGAAATTGCGGCGCGAGGCGAAGGAGGAGAACATGGGGCAGGCCTCAAGATTAGAATAATTATAATCTAGATACCCCCACAGGCCGGAAGGGGCAAGCGCGCTTGCGGTCCCATCCCTCCCCCCGCGCAGCGGTGGGGAGGGTCGATCGCGCGAACGAATTGAATGCGATCGGGGTGGGGGCGCAGTCCGTAGCCCGCATGAAGCGCAGCGCAATGCGGGTGCCCATGCAAAGACAATCCCGGATTACGCGGAGTTTATCATCGGGCGCGCGCAAGCGCGGCCCGTTGGCTCCATCCGGGCTACAGCCATCATGAGGCAAAGCTCCGCTGTCCCTGTTCTTTAGCCGGCGCGGGCGCGCCCGTATTCCAGTCGCCGCTTGATGCCCTTCATGAGGAAGGGCGCGCGGAACGCCGGGCTTCAGCTAAGCCCGCAGCCCCGTGTGGGATGTGAGTGAGTATCCACACGAGCATATTCACCACGAACCGCCGAAAATCCGGCGTTCCGCACGCGGTGTGAGTGGCTTGCTCCGCGCATCCCCTGGTGGCGTGACATTTTTAGCCACCACTATGCGCGGGGACATCCGCCGCAGGAGGGACAAAACCCTTGCCGCAGCAGCGCCCCGCACGAGTGACCGCCTGCCATGGCGGCCGGGTCATGCGCAGCTTGGGCCTCCGTCCTGCGCCTCACGTCTCAGACGCTTAAACGGCCACCGCATCCCGCCCCGCGTCTCACGTCTCACGTCTCACGTCTCACGTCTCACGTCGCTCATGACGCTCATGACACGCCCCTTCAGCGGGGACGGGATGAATGGGTATACAGTCCTATTTAGGAATTTTGTCAAGAACGATTTGAAGGCACTGCGGCGGTTCATTGAAGCGGCGCGCTAGTCCTTCGGCGCGTACTCCAAAAGAGCATCTCGCATGACCATGGCCGAACCTCGCGGCATTAAAAAGTATTCTGGGCCGGCTTTCCCGATCAACCTGTCCGCAACCATACCCTGCAATGTCTTCTCGAAACGGGACTTATTCTTATCTTTGGTCTTCTCGAATAAGAAATCTGCACGTGCCATAGCGTTCTTCGTCAACAGAACAAGCACTTCTTGTTTAGCTGACAGATCATGTCTCGCGACAAAGACCTCGCCGCTCTGCTCAAAGACTACCGGGTAGTCCTTGACGGCCAATTGATTCACTACTTGCTGAGCTTGCTGCATGGACATCCCAGCATAAACTCGCACTAATTCACATAATATCCACGTCGCACTTGTCATGACGAACAAGGCATCCATGCTGTTCGCGTCAAATCCGCCCAAATGCGCGACATCGCGATTGTTTCGAAAATCTAAGAGCAGGCGAGTAAGAGGAACTGTCTTCTGTCGTATGTGATCATTTATCGACGCATGACTTTGAACAGCATTCAAAATTCGCGTCTTTTCTGCAGCCGGAATATCGGCGCCAAACGGCGTTATCGCCCCACCCAGAAAGTGTTGAAAGATACGAAGCATCACTTCAGCAAATCGCCCACCTTTCAGCTGCCCAGGCCCCCAATCATTCATCGAGAAACGCTTCTTTATTTCGAGGTATTCCTCGACCAGCTTCTCATTAAGTGTGTTCGGTAAACAAGAAATCGATAATGACATGTTTGTCCGCAGCGCTGACTGTCGCGAAATTTACGCGACAAGCTTTCGCTTTTTCATCGCCTCAAAATGGTTGTTTCCTGGGATAGTGACGGTGACGTCTTGAAGTGAATTAAACTGGATAAAATGAGTCCGCGAGTGCGTATCGCGAAACGCCTGCACAAACGCTTCAGGAATTTTCGTTCTGTCCTTTACAGTGAAAAAACAAGTATAGATCTGATCAACAGTGCACGGCTCAATTTGAAGCTTTTCCTTCAGAAAGACCGCGAAAGCTAGTATCTTCTCGCTAGCTTTCGTAGGCTGAACCTCATCGTAGAACTCCGGCAACCCCCTCAAATCCAGACTAGGATCGAACGTAGGCTTATACTCACTGACCTTAGCCTT
>JAEXXW010000346.1 GCA_023405565.1 Pseudomonadota bacterium | reverse complement strand
TGTTGAGGGCGTGGCCGATATGGATGTTGCCGTTCGCGTAGGGCGGGCCGTCATGCAGGATGAACTTGCGGCGCCCCTTCCCGGCCTTTCGCAGCTTGCCGTAGAGGTTTTCGTCCTTCCAGCGCTTGAGCAGCATCGGCTCGCGCTCGGGCAGGCCGGCCCGCATCGGGAATTGCGTCTGCGGCAGGAACAGGGTCTCGGAATAGTCGCGTTTAGTCTCGGTCATGTCCGGCATGCTCTTGGCGTACAATCGGCCATGGGTCGGATCATGGGCAGGATCGCGCGCGAATTCGAAAGGCGGGTCGTGGTGTAGCAGGCGTATTGCAGCGCGCAAAGGCGCTCAAATCATGCCCAATGGTGGAAAAGCATCGCCCGAACGGGCCAGCGCCTCGCGGGCACGGGCCGAATCGACGTTCATCTGCGCAATCAGCGCCTCGATGCTGTCGAACTTCTCCTCCGGCCGAATCCAGCCGATCAGCGCGACGTCGATGGTCTTGCCATAGAGATCGCCGGAAAAGTCGAACAGGAAGGTCTCCAAGAGCGGCGCGCCGTTGTCGAAGGTCGGGCGGCGGCCGAAACTGGCCACCCCGTCATAGCGCTTGCCATCGATCCCGACCCGTACCGCGTAGATGCCGTGTTGCAGGCGGCAGGCCGGATCGAGCTTGAGGTTGGCAGTCGGGAAGCCAAGGTCGCGGCCCCTTTTTTCGCCGTGGATGACCTCGCCGGACACGAACCAGGGATAACCGAGCAGTTCCGTAGCCTCGACCACCCGCCCGGCCTCAAGAGCCGTGCGAATCGTGCCTGACGAGACCGGCCGCCCCTCGTCTTCCAGCGGCGGTGCCACATCCACCGGAAACCCGTAGCGAGCGCCTGCGTCCTTCAGGAAGGCCGGGGAACCGCCCCGCCCCTGGCCGAAATGGAAATCGAAGCCGATGGCGACGCCGCTCACCGCGAGCCGCTCCACCAGGATCTGCGAGACGAATTGCTCGGCCGGCAGACTGGCCAGAGCGGCGTTGAAGGTCAGCACCACCGCGCCATCCACCCCCGTTGCCGCCAGGAGCCGCAGTTTTTGTCTCTCGTCGGAGAGACGGAACAGCTTTTCGTCGGCCCGGAAATAGGAGCGCGGATGCGGTTCGAGCGTCAGCACGGCCGCAGGCACGCCGGCCGCGGCGGCGCGGCGCTGCGCCAGTGCGATCACCGAGCGATGGCCGCGATGCACGCCGTCGAAATTGCCGATGGCGACGACAGCGGTCCGCAGCTTGGCGATATCGGGACCGTCGTCACGGACGGCGACGAAGGGCTTGTCCTTGGAGGCTGGCGGCATGATCGGTACGGCGGGGATGGCTTTAAGCAAATTTCCGTCAGGGCATGATGTCGTCCGAAAACCGCTCCATGCGTTTCGGCATCATGCGCCTTGACGGTGTCGGCCCGGTGGGCACGCAAGTCAAGACAGACCCGCTTTGGGGCGAGACGGGACCGAAACAACGGCCTCCCCGTCCAGCACCAGCTGGTTGTCCACCAGCGCCTCGCAATGCAGCTTCACCTTGCGGCCCTCACGGACCAGTTCCTTCACCTCGACGATGATGGTGACGACATCGCCGATCTTCACGGGCGCATGGAAATTCAGCGTTTGCGACCGGTAGACCGCGCCGGCGCCGGGCAACCGCGTCCCCAGCACCGCCGAAATCAGGCTTGCGGTGTAAAGCCCGTGCGCAATCCGCTGTCCGAAGCGGGTGCCGGACGCATAGGTGTCACAAAGATGGATGGGATTGTCGTCGCCCGAGACGTTGGCGAAGCCGACGACGTCGGTTTCCATCACGGTTTTCATGAAGATCTCCCGTATGCCGATAGAGAGATCCTCGAAGAACAGGGTCCGGACCATACGCGGGTCGACGGCGGCTTTAGGCGGTACTGCATTCATCGAAAAATTTCGCCGGATCAGTTAACAACATGTAAGCGGATACTACCAGCAGCCCCGGATAATGCACACTTTTGCGGCCCCGGCATATTTCCCAAAATTTTAAAGGATTAACGGGATTTTCAACGCAGTCCGCTACTGTCCGCGCGTCATGGGCGGGCGAGCCCGGATACGGTGCCGCAGTGTGGTGGGCCGTCGTTACGGAGCAGCAACGATGCCGGTCAACTTCGCGATGCCCATTCTGGTCGTCGACGATTACAACACGATGGTCCGGATCATCCGCAATCTGCTGAGGCAGATCGGCTTCCAGGACATCGACGATGCCTCGGACGGCGCCTCCGCGCTCCTCCGCCTGCGCGAACGGCCCTATGGCCTTGTCATCTCCGACTGGAACATGGAGCCGATGACGGGCTACGAACTGCTGAGGGAAATGCGCGCCGACCCGCAGCTTGCCAGCGTGCCCTTCATCATGGTCACGGCGGAATCCAAGACCCAGAATGTGATCGCAGCCAAGCAGGCCGGCGTGAACAACTACATCATCAAGCCGTTCAATGCGCAGACGCTGAAGAGCAAAATCGAGGCGGTCTTCGCTGGCGAGATACAGGCCGCTTAGCGCATCACAAAGTGCGCACTCCTACCGGGGCGTGCGCGTGAACCCGGCATCCATCTACGGTGCAGACATCCAACGGGATTCCGGCCACGCGAGCTTTCCTCGCGCTCCGGAATGACAGTCACCACTTCAGCCGGCGGGCAATCGCACGCGGCTTGCCGCCTGCCTCCATCAGCACGCGCTCGACCGCATCGGGATCGGGATCATCGCGGCCACCGAATTCCGCCGCATGGATGCCGGCGGTGACGAACATGCAATCGATGCCGTAAGCGGCGGCACCGGCGAAGTCGGTCCGCACCGAATCGCCGATGGCCAGCACGCGCTTGCGATCCACCGGCTTGCCGCGTGCATCCTGCGCAAGCGTCAGGGCGAGATCATAAATCGCAGGATAGGGCTTGCCGGCATAGAGAACGTCGCCGCCGAGCTTTGCATAGAGATCGGCGATCGCTCCGGCGCAATAGAGAACCGTATCGCCGCGCTCGACGATGACGTCCGGGTTGCCGCAGACCATGAACAGATCGCGCGCCCGCATCGCTTCGAGCATTGCGCGATAATCGTCCGGCGTTTCGGTGTCTTCGTGGAACAGGCCGGTGCAGATCACGTAATCGGCGCTCTCGGCCGGCGCGAAACGCACGTCCAAACCTTCAAACGTCGCAAGATCGCGCTGCGGACCGATATGCAGAATGGTTTGCCCCGGCCGCTGCATAATGACGTTGCGCGTCACATCGCCGGAGCTGACGATCGCATCGTAGATGCCGGGCGGCGCGCCGAAATGATCGAGCTGGCTTGCAACCACGGCATTCGGGCGCGGCGCATTGGTGATGAGCACGACATTCCCGCCGCCGTCGCGAAAGCGCGACAGCGCCTCGCAGGCCTCCGGGAAGGCGGCGACGCCGTTATGCACGACACCCCAGACGTCGGACAAAACGACATCGTAATCCGGCGCAAGTGCCGCCAAGCTTTCGGAAAAAATGGTCAAGGGGAAAATCCGATCTGTGGCAGAGGACGCGCATTTAGCGCGGAGAAGCGCCGGCGTCACCCCTTCCGATATCGGCGAATGGCCCCGATGATGGCCGAGCACTTTCCGTGGCGCTTCACACGGGGGTCACGACCACGATGTAGCGGTCAACGAAAGTCGAATCCCGTCACCCTGTCTGCGTCTGCCCCAGCGGCCTGTCGTCCTCTTTCTGGACGATAGCTCTTTTGAAATCGGGCCGATTCATCGGCACGGACCTTGCCTGTATAAAGAGCAGCATTGTGATTCCGAAGGTCTCGCAAATGAAAATCAGAGGGGATATCGGCGGCCATTACCCAACGACGGTGGCGCGGCAGAAGCCGAGAGCCGCACGCGAGGCGGAGCCGCGCGCGCCGGAACCGCCCTCATCCGGTGCCGGTCTGCGCACGCATGACTTCACCCGCATGACGGCAAACCAGATGAAGAGCGTTGCAAAAGCCCTCTTCGACACCGGCAAGATCGGCCTCACCCAGCTCTCCCAACTTGAGAATGTCGGCATCCCGCTCGGCAAGGCCGGTCCGAACGGCGAATTCGTCGCTCTTTCCCCTGAAGACCGCGAGAGCTTTCGCAATACGCCGATGAACTACATGGATGTCATCAAGGATATGATCGCGGACATCGAACGTCAGGGAAAGGCCGCGGACGTGGCATCCAGCTATCAGAGCTGGAAGGATTTGCTCGGCGTCCTGCAAGACAATCAGGGGATTGTCTCCGGCATCGACGTCCGGGTTTGAACATCAGGCGGGACAAGACCGCCTGTCTGCCTACATTGCCGGCTGGGCGACGAACCCGCCCATCATGGCGGCCGGTGGCACCGAGCGCTGCGGCTCGACAGAGCCGGCGCCGACCTGCACAGCATCGGCACGCTGTGCCGGCTGCAAGGCCTCGGCACGGACGGGACGCGGCGCGGAGAACAGGAAGCCCTGCCCGAAACGAACGTCGTAATCGAGCAGATCGATCACGGTGGCCTCGGTTTCGATCCGCTCTGCAATCAGACTGATGCCGTGGCGGCCCAGGAGATCGGACAGATCTGCCGCGTGAATGTCGGATGACGAACTGCCTTTGCTGAGCAGAAGGCTCGCCGGAACCTTGACGAAACGCACGCCGAGATCGGCGAGATCGCGCGGCCCCATCCGCAAATCGCTGACGCGATCCATCGAGAAGCGGAAGCCGAGCGAGCTGATCGAGGCGAGGCTTTCCTGTTCCAGCGGTCCCATGCTGCGCAGCGCGTCCTGGGTGAATTCCAGCGTGAGCGCCGTTGCCAAGGCACGATTGGCTTCAAGGAAATCGTAGAATTGACGGAAGGTGTCGGTGTCGTTCAGCGTCGGCATCGACACATTGCAGAACAGGCCGATTTCACGATTCTGCAGCATCAGGCGCCGCAAGACCTGGACGCAACGGAACAATTGCATGTTGTCGATGCGCGGGATCAGGTTGGCCTTTTCAGCATCGGCGATGAAATCCGCGGGCAAGATGAGGGTGCCGTCCTCCATGCGCAGCCGGGTCATCGCCTCATAATAGCGCACCTTGCGCTGGGGCAAGGTCAGCACCGGCTGCAGATAAAGATCGATCCGGTTGTCATCGATGGCATCGCGCACAATGGCGGCGATCTCGTCGTGCTTCTTGCCCTTGAACGGACCAGCCGCCACCGGCTCAACCACAGGCTTGGCCGGTTCGATTGCAGCAGGAACTTGCGGGCTTGCAACCAGCGGGCTTGCAACCAGCGGCCGGGGTTCTGCCGGATCGGCCGTTGGTTCAGCGGGAGGCTGGGCCGGAGCCGCAGCAGCCAGCGCCGCGAGGATTGCCGAAGGCTCCTCCCGCAATTCGGTCAACCGCATCTCGTGCTCGGCAATGGTCTCGGCCAGATGCTTCACCAGCTCTCCGAGTTCGGAGATTTCGGCGGCCATCGCCTCGTTCGGACCGGGGGACCGGCGGGTCGCTTCCACACTTTCAAGAGCGATCTGACGACGCGTCATTTCGGCGACCTGCCGCGCAAGGTCCGCCGTGCCGCGCGAAAGATCGGCAATCTGCTTGGCGACATGGTCGCGATCATGCAGACGCGTCGTCACCGTATTGTACAAGGCAAGGCCAGACATGGTCGCAAGCGCGATCAGGCTCGCTTCGGTGCCGGTCAGGCCAAAAACCAGATAGCCAATGGCACCAAACGATGCTGCGATGAGAACCACGCAGATCGCAATGAATATGGCCGTGAGCCTCAGCATCGAAGTCCCGTTTCAGGGGGATACAAGGCGGCACACCGC
>JAEXXW010000278.1 GCA_023405565.1 Pseudomonadota bacterium | reverse complement strand
GCCATGAAGCCGATATTGTGCCGGTTGCCCGCATAACGGGAGCCCGGGTTGCCGAGTCCGACAAAAAGCAGCATGGCAGGAAAAGCGGGGCGCTGGGCCCCGCCGTCTCATTACTTCTTTTCGGCCGGCTTCTTGTCGCCGGCAGCCGGAGCGGCAGCAGCACCAGCAGCCGGAGCGGCAGCAGCAGCCTCGGCAGGCTTGGCTTCTTCGCCATAGCCGGACGGCGGCACGATGGTGACGAGGGTCATGTCTTCGCGAGCCACCGGCTTCACGCCTTCTGGAAGCTGAATATCGCTCAGATGCTTCGATGAGTTGATATCGAGGCCGGCGACGTCCACTTCGATCGATTGCGGAATGCGATCGGGCGGGCAGCGCAGCGGCACGCTGTGCGTCACGATGTTGACCGCGCCGCCGCGCTTCACGCCGGGCGACTGGTCGGTGTTGATGACGTGCACCGGCACGTTGACGCGGATCAGCGATCCGGGTGCGAGGCGCATGAAATCGACGTGGATCGGGAAGTCCTTCACCGGGTCGAGCTGATAGTCGCGCGGAATGACGCGATGCTTCTTGCCGTCGATGTCGATGTCGTACAGCGTGGTGAGGAAATGACCCGCATAGATCTTGGTGCGGATGTCGATATGATCGACTGCGATCGCGATCGGGGCTTCGTTGGCTCCGTAGATCACAGCAGGGGTACGGCCTTCGCGACGAACACTCCGAGCGGCCCCCTTGCCGGCCTTCGGACGCAACGTCGCCTTGATTTCCTTGACGGTCGTCATAGCGATAAGTCCTTGTCAGATTGTGATGAAACGAACTGCGGCAAGCCTCCAGGGGTGCAGGGGCCGCAGGTCGCGCGGGCTTATACCGGCGCAAGGCCGGATTGGCAAGAAAAGCTCGGAAAATTGGCTCTGTTTGGCGAAATTAACCGTCCAGCCGCATGTCGCTGATGTCGGGTTGGTCACCCGAGGGGGGCGGGGAGGAGATGCCGAGCTTGGCTTCCAGCGCCGCGACGCGGGTTTTCAGAGCCTCGTTTTCCTCGCGGGCGAGGCGCGCCATGTCCTTGACGGTCTCGAATTCCTCGCGCTTGACGAGGTCGAGATCGCGCAGCCAGCGCTCGGCCTGGGTCTTGAACAGGGTCTCGAATTCCCGGCGAACGCCCTGCGCCACGCCAGAGGCGTCATTCATCAGACGGGCGATTTCATCGAAGAAGCGGCCGGAAGTCTGAGTCATGGCGGTGTCCTTTGGCGAAGTCCCGGGCGTTGGAAGTCTAAGCGTTACCTGAAAGACGCTTTCGAGTGATATGGCGCAGTCGTTACGGGCCCGCAAGCGTTCGGCAGTTGCCCGGCCCGGAACGGTGCCGCATAAGGCGGTCAGGCGGAGCGTTTTCCAGCGAAGTGGGTACCAGTTCGCGTGAAGAAAACGCCTCAAATAAAAGCGAGTCCCTGGAATACGCCATATGCCGGTCTCGGCCCTGCCATTTCCGAATTTCGATCCCGTTCTGATCAGCATCGGACCGTTCGCGATCCGCTGGTACGCGCTCGCCTATATCGCCGGGATTCTGCTCGGCTGGGTCTATGCGCGCTACCTGATCAGGCGCGAGCGGCTGTGGGGCGGTCCGGCGCCCCTGACGGTGACCGATTTCGACGACTTCATCGTCTGGGTCACGCTCGGCATCGTGCTGGGCGGCCGCCTCGGCTACGTCCTGTTCTACAACCCGGCGCATTTTGCCGCGCACCCGCTGGAGATCGTGCAGGTCTGGACAGGTGGCATGTCGTTCCATGGCGGCTTTATCGGCTGCGTTCTGGCGGTGGCGCTGTTTGCCCGCCAGCGCGGCATTTCGATCCTGTCGCTGGGGGATCTCACCTGCGCCGCGGCGCCCATCGGGATATGCTTGGGCCGGATTGCCAACTTCATCAATGGCGAGTTGTGGGGCCGCCCGACTGATATGCCCTGGGCCTTCATCTTTCCGGGCGGCGGTCCGCTGCCACGTCACCCGAGCCAGCTTTACGAGTCGGCACTTGAAGGCGTGTTGCTGTTCGTCATTCTGGCCTTCGCCATTCGCATGGGTGCGCTGAAGCGTCCCGGTCTTGTGATCGGTCTGTTCGCGATCGGCTATGCGCTGGCGCGGTCCTTCTGCGAATTGTTCCGCGAGCCTGATGCGCAGCTCGGTTTCCTGTGGGGCGGGATGACGATGGGCATGCTGCTGTCCGTTCCGCTCTTGCTCGCCGGTGTCGGTTTCGTGATGGTTGCGCTGCGTCGGCCTCCACTCGGGAGCAAGGCGGCATGAACGATACGCCGCTCGAGAAAGAGATCCGCAGGCTGATCGCGGTGGCGGGGCCGATGCCGGTGGCGCGCTACATGTCGCTGTGCCTCACGCATCCGCAATACGGCTATTATACAACGTGCGATCCGTTCGGTGCGGGTGGTGATTTCACGACGGCGCCGGAGATCAGCCAGATCTTCGGTGAGCTGCTCGGGCTCTGGGCGCTGTCGGTCTGGCGCATGATGAGAGAGCCGGAGCGCATTCGTCTGATCGAACTGGGGCCCGGTCGCGGCACGATGATGCGCGATGCATTGCGCGCCGCGAAGGTGCTGCCGAAATTCCGCAACGCGCTGTCCGTGCACATGGTGGAAGTGAGCCCAACGCTGGAAAAAGCACAGCGCCATACGCTGAGCGATGTCGAATTGCCGATTTCCTGGCATCACCATCTGCTCGACGTGCCGGACGGACCGACGATCATCCTCGCCAACGAATATATCGATGCCTTGCCGATTCATCAGGTCGTGAAGCAAAGCGATGGCTGGCACGAGCGCGTCATCGGTCTGAACGCCAATGGCGATTTCGTGCCGGGGCTTGCGGTCGATGCGCTGCCGCAATTCGATCGTTTCCTGCCGCAGAAGATCAAGGATGCGCCGATCGGTGCGATCTTCGAATGGCGCAACGATCTACATGTTCTCGATATCGGTCGTCGTGTTGCGAAGAATGGCGCGGCGCTGATCATCGATTACGGACACATCCAGAGCGATGTCGGCGAGACATTGCAGGCGGTCAACGGCCATATGTTCGCCGATCCGTTATCGGCTCCGGGGCAGAGCGACCTGACGGCACATGTCGATTTCCAGATACTGGGCGAGGCCGCCGAAAGCATGGGGGCATCCGTTCAGGGGCCAGTGACGCAGGCGAGATTTCTGAAGGAGCTTGGCCTCGAAGCGCGCGCCAATGCCTTGCAGAAGAATGCGACGCCGGAGCAGGCGGAAGCGATCACGCAGGCGGTCGCGCGTCTCACCGAGGGCGGCAGGACCGGCATGGGCGACCTGTTCAAGGTGATGGCGATCTGCGATCCGAAGCTTGGGCCATTGCCGGGGATGGTGTCCGAATGAAAGTGCAGTCGCAGCTCTTGGCCGGGTGCAGCGGCATTCGACACGCCTTCTTCACGCGCGAGGGGGGCGTGTCCGACGGCATCTATGCCAGCCTAAATGGCGGTGTCGGATCAAGGGACGAGTCATCGTATGTTGCGGAGAACCGCGCCCGCATGGCGCAGTATCTCGATGTCTCGCCGGACCGGTTTCTCTCCGCTTATCAGATCCACTCGCCGGACGTCGTTGTCGCGGCCGCGCCATGGGCGAATGATGCACGGCCCAGAGCCGATGCGATTGTGACGAAAACGCCCGGCATCGCCATCGGCGTCAGCACTGCCGATTGCGGTCCGCTGCTGTTTGCCGATGACACGGCGCAGGTTATCGGCGCGGCGCATGCTGGCTGGCGCGGCGCCTTCACCGGCGTCATCGAGAATACGATCGAGGCGATGGAAAAACTCGGTGCCGACCGCGCCCGCATCAAGGCGTCGCTTGGTCCGCTGATCCGCCAGTCGAATTACGAGGTCAGCCAGGATTTCGTCGAGCAGTTTGTCCGCGAGAACGAAAGCCATTCCCGTTTCTTTGTGCCGGCCGCGCGGACCGGACACGCCATGTTCGATCTGCCGGGTTTCATCGCGGCCCGGTTGGACAAAAGCGGGATCGGCCTCTTTGAGGATGTCGGCCTTTGCACCTATGCCGACCCGAATCGCTTCTACAGCTACCGGCGGTCGACCCATCGGGCCGAGCCCGATTATGGTCGCCACATTAACGCTATTGTGCTCGCCCCCTGAGCCGGTTGGCCAAGTGGCTGGACCGACGCAGCAAGAAACGTTAACAAATCCCTAACGGCTGAGGGGCCCGCAAGAGCCCGAAGGCTGCAAACGGGGGTTTCATGCGGAGTGCAGCGGCTCGCATCGCCGGAGTCTTGGCTTTTGCCTTGTCGGTCGCGGCCTGCACCACGACCGGGCAGCAGCAAACGGCAGGATTGCAGAGCGGCCAGCGCACCACCTTCGCGTTTGAGTCGATCGATGGGCCGCCACCGGCCGTGTTCGACAAACTCGTCAACAAACTGACCGACGAAGCCGAGGCGCGCCAGGTGCCGGTCGTGACGCGGGAAGGCTTCGCCCCCTATCGGGTCCGTGGTTACACGGCCGTGGGTGTCCACAAGGGGCAGGCGATCGTCTCCTGGGTCTGGGATATCTACGACGCGCAATCGGTGCGTGTGATGCGGCTGAGCGGCGAGGAAAAGGCCGGACGCGCCGGCAAGGATGCCTGGCAGGCCGTCAATGAGGAGGTCGTGTCCCGCATCGCCCGCAACGGCATGCAGCAGCTCGCCGGTTATTTCCAGGGGGCGCCACAAGGCGGGGAGAGTGCGCCGGCTCCGGCCCCGACACCCACCGCGCCGTCCACCGCCATCGCCGGAAACGACGATTTCCGCCCGGAAAGCTATGGAATTACACGCCGTTCGGATAGCGCGCAGGATCAGGCATCGGCCGCGGCGGAAGCGCCGGCGGCAACGCCGACACCGCGGAAGCGTCCGGCCGCTGCCCATGCCGGCCGCGTGGCCTTGGCAGCGCCTCAATAACCACGTGCCTGAAAAACTTTAGGGACAATAAAAACAGCGATATTGCGCCGCCCCGGCCGCGCCTGTATCAGTCCGGCGCCGCATAGATCGCGCCGATCCTTCGTCCATGCGAGGAGGGCACGCCGCGATCATTTCTGACAATTCCCGAGCTTGACGCCGGCGGAAACCCGCTTCGCCCCTTTTCGGCTTCATGCTCCGATACGAGCGAGGAGAAGGATGGCGAAGAATGGAGCGATCAAGCTCGTCGCCGGTAACTCCAACCCTGCGCTTGCTGCCGAGATTTGCGAGTATCTGAAAGTCCCCATGACCAAGGCGGTGGTTCGCCGCTTTGCCGATATGGAGATTTTCGTCGAGATCCAGGAAAACGTGCGCGGCGCCGACGTGTTCGTCGTGCAGTCGACGTCGTTTCCGGCGAACGACCACCTGATGGAGTTGCTGATCATCATCGACGCGCTGCGGCGTTCGTCCGCCCGGCGCATCACGGCGGTGGTGCCTTATTTCGGTTATGCGCGGCAGGATCGCAAACCCGGCCCGCGCACGCCGATCTCCGCGAAGCTCGTCGCCAACCTGATCACCCATGCCGGCGCCGATCGCGTGCTGACGCTCGACCTGCATGCCGGCCAGATCCAGGGCTTCTTCGATATTCCGACCGACAATCTGTTCGCTGCGCCGGTGATGGTGCGCGACATCAAGGAACGCTTCGACCTGACCAAGGTGATGGTGGTGTCGCCGGACGTCGGCGGCGTGGTGCGTGCGCGCGGTCTCGCCAAACGCATCAATGCGCCGCTCGCGATCATCGACAAGCGCCGCGAGCGCGCCGGCGAATCCGAAGTCATGAACGTCATCGGTGAAGTTGCCGGCTACACTTGCATCCTGGTCGACGACATCGTCGATTCCGGCGGCACGCTGGTCAACGCCGCCGATGCGCTGCTCGATCAGGGAGCCACCGAAGTCTACGCGTATATTACGCACGGTGTTCTGTCGGGCGGTGCGGTCGCGCGCGTGACCAAGTCGCGCCTCAAGGAGCTCGTCATTACCGACTCCATTCAGCCGACAAAAGATGTGCAGGATGCGAAGAATATCCGCGTTCTTCCGATCGCGCATCTGATCGGCGAAGCGATCGGGCGCACCGCGCACGAAGAGTCGGTATCGAGTCTGTTCGACTGATATCGCTCCGCGTTATCGATCCTCATGATCTCTCTTCGCCGACGGCCGGTTTCACTTTCCGGTTCATAACATCGGCTTGAGTCAAACTGACGCACCGTCCTTTGTGGACAGGCTTTGTGCCGACATTGCGCGGATTCCGAGAATCCACGACCAAATCATTGTCGCCTAAATCTTGGCTTGGTTGCACCGAATCGGTGCGGCTATAGTCGAAGAGCCAAGTGATTCGGTGATCGCGAGTCAATCTGCTGGTTCCGGCTTGGCCTGCGTCAGAAGGTCCCCTGTCGGGACATTCAGTTGCATTGGTGCGCGTGCGTGGACTGGGGCGCGAAGCGAACCTCGCAAGTAGCAGGTGAAGGCGGGCAATGGCATTAATAGACATTGAATCTGGCATGCGCGCAAATCCGCTCGACGTTGTCGAGCGGATGGCTTCGGTCAATGACTGGACCTTCGAGCGTGCCTGTGACGATGAGATCAACATCCTGATCAAGGGCAAGTGGAACGACTATCAGG
>JAEXXW010000277.1 GCA_023405565.1 Pseudomonadota bacterium | reverse complement strand
CCTCAGGACGAGGGCGGATTTACTTCATCAACTGCATCAGGAACTGTAATGTCTTCTCTCTCCTCTTTCCCCATCACAAAACGCTGGCCCGCAAAGCATCCCGATCGTCTGCAGCTTTATTCCTTTCCGACGCCGAATGGCGTGAAGGTGTCGATCGCACTGGAAGAGATCGGCCTTCCTTACGAGGCCCATGCCGTCGACATCCTGAAGAACGAGAGCTGGACGCCGGAATTCCTCTCGCTCAATCCGAACGGAAAGATCCCGGCGATCCTCGATCCGAACGGACCGGGCGGAAAGCCGATCGGATTATGGGAATCCGGCGCGATCCTCGTCTATCTCGCCGACAAGACCGGCAAGCTTGTGCCGGCCGATCCGGCCCGCCGCTATGAGACCATCCAGTGGGTGTTCTTCCAGATGGGCGGCATCGGCCCGATCTTCGGACAGGTCGGCTTCTTCCATAAGTTCGCCGGCCGCGACATCGAGGATAAACGGCCGCTGCATCGCTACCGCGATGAATCCAAGCGCCTGCTCGGCGTGCTGGAGACGCGCCTTCAGGGCCGCCAGTGGATCATGGACGACGATTACACCATCGCCGACATTTCGATGCTTGGCTGGGTGCGCAACCTTGTCGGCTTCTACGGCGCGCGTGAACTGGTCGAGTTCGACAATCTCAAGGAAGTCCCCGCCTGGCTGGAACGCGGCCTTGCGCGTCCGGCCGTGCAGCGTGGTCTCGAGATTCCGAAGCGGCCGTAGTCGTCATGCGCGGACTTGATCCGCGCATCCATCAAGCAAAATGCTTTTTTTCCAAAGGTGATGGATTGCCGGGTCATAAGGCGTCAACGACGCCGTCTTCGACGGCTATGCCCGGCAATGACCACCGAAGCCACACGCTTATCCCACCCAACGTCATCCCGGGCACCTTGGCGAGCCCGGCGCAATGGTGCTAGTCAGGCCGAAAATCGCAGCGATAAAGGCTTCTCATGTCGGCTTCAGATTCCCGCGCCCGCCTTCTCGATATCATCCGCAAGCGGTCCTTCGGCCGCGGTGACATCACCCTCGCGTCAGGCCGCAAGAGCGATTTCTACTTCAACCTGAAGCCGACCATGCTCGATGCCGAAGGTGCGGCATTGCTCGCGGAGCTGACGCTGGACGCCCTGCAGGGCGAGAACATCGATTATGTCGGCGGGCTGGAAATGGGCGCGGTGCCGCTCGCCGGCGCCATCGCGCAGCTCAGCTTCATGCGCGGCAAGCCGATCCAGGCCTTCTTCGTCCGCAAGAAGCCGAAGGAGCATGGCGCGCGCCTGTCGGTCGAAGGCCTCGCCCCCGGCGAAACGCTGGTCGGCAAGCGTATCGTCATCGTTGAGGATGTGACCACGACAGGCGGCTCGGCGATCAAGGCGGCGGATGCCGTGCGCGAAGCCGGCGGCGACATCGTCATGGTCTTCACCATGGTCGACCGGCAGGAAGGCGCCACCGAAGGCTTTCAGGAGGCCAAACTGCCCTTCCGCGCGCTTTATACTGCATCGGAATTCCTCAAAAATTGAGGGACCGCGGTCACGCCCCGTTTACAGGGGGCGTGTAGGCTTTCAACCTTCGTTGAACCACGGCCAATCGTCACTGTTGGGTCTGGCGACCCAGGCTGACGCAACCAATTTCGTGGTTGGTGCGTTTGCGAGTGCGGTCGTCACACAGTGAAGGGGGCCCGCCGTGGGTCGTTCAAGTCGCTTCCGGTCTTCTCTCTTGGTGGTTGGCACGTTGCTGACAGGTCTGACGCTGACCCTTTCATCAGTCCCGGCTTCGGCGCAAAGCCTGTTCGATTTCTTCTTTGGCGGCGGCATGCGCCGCGCGGCAGCACCGTCCCATTCTTACGCCGATCCCAGTTACGATGGCCGCGGCGGAAACCGTGCGCGAAGCGGCGGTTATGTCGGTGGTGGCGGCACCGCATATTGCGTGCGCCTGTGCGATGGGCGCTACTTCCCGATCACCAATCGCACTGGCAATGCCGCGGACATCTGCAAGTCGTTCTGCCCCGCATCGCCAACGAAGGTATTCTCAGGCAACGCTATCGATCATGCTTACGCCTCGGACGGCAAACGCTACTCGGATATTCCGAACGCCTTCGTCTATCGCGCCAGGCTGATCGCCGACTGTACCTGCGACGGCAAGAGTCCCACCGGACTCGCGCGCATCGATGCCAATCATGACGAAACGCTGCGCCAAGGCGACATCGTCGCGACCAACAAGGGACTGATGGCCTATCGCGGAGAAGGCCGCAACGCGAGCGCACAATTCACGCCGCTCAACGCGTCAAGCTTCTCGCCGGCCATGCGCAAGCAATTGACGGCGACGCGCGTTACGCCGGACCGCACGCCGGAAGAGATCAGGGGCGCGGATGAAGCGGCGATCGTCAGCCGCAATATCGACCAGCGCAATCAGGCTGCGAGATAATTTTTCATTGTCGCATTGGCTGCGGTAAACCGCTTCACACCCTCGGATCAAGTCCGAGCGCATGCTTTTCACGCCAATGCGCCAACGACATCTTCCGCCAGCGACAGCGAACTCGTCAGTCCCGGCGATTCAATCCCGAACAGATTCACAAGACCCGGCATGCCGTGCTCTGCCGGACCTGCGATCATGAAGTCCGCGGCCGGTTCGCCGGGTCCGGTCAGCTTCGGCCGCACACCGGCATAATCGGGAACAAGCGATCCATCCGGCAATCTCGGCCAATAGGTGCGGATGCGCGCATAGAAGGATGCCGCACGCGCCGGATCGACTTCGTAGTTCTCATGCTCGATCCACTCGACATCGGGGCCAAAGCGCATGCGTCCGGCGAGATCGAGCGTGACATGCACGCCGAGGCCACCATCGACCGGTGTTGGATAGATCAGGTGCTTGAAAGCCGAACGGCCGGCAAAGCTGAAGTAATTGCCCTTCGCAAGCACCTGTTTGGGAACCTGCGCCAGCGGATAACTATCGACACCGCGGGCGACCGCCTGGGCCGACAAACCGGCCGAATTGATCACCGCATCGACATCGAGCGTCCCGGGCTCGTGTCCGCCGAATTGCACGCGCCAACCATTCAGCATCGGGGTTAGTCTTTCCACTGGCGTCTCGAACGCGATCACACCGCCATGCGTTTCGAGATCGCCTTGCAGCGCGAGCATATAGGCGTGGCCGTCGATGATGCCGGTCGAGGGAGATATGAGCGCCGCAATGCATGTCAGTTCAGGTTCGATATCGCGCGCGGCATTGCCGCCGATCAGTTCGAGCCCGTCCACGCCATTGGCAAGGCCCTGCTTGTGGATCGCTTCAAGACGTGTGCACTCGGCATCGTTGGTTGCGACGATCAGCTTGCCGCAACGTTGATGAGCGACGCCATGTTCGGCGCAGAACGCGTACAGCATGCGATTGCCGCGCGGACAATGTTTCGCGCGCAGGGAACCACTCGGATAATACATACCGGCATGAATCACCTCGCTGTTGCGCGAGGAGATGCCGGTGCCGATCGCATCCGCTGCTTCGGCGACGATGACATCATGTCCCTTGATGGCTGCTTCACGCGCAATCGCGAGACCGACGACGCCCGCGCCGATGATCAATACTTGCATGAGCGTGGCCCTAAGAAAAAAGCGGCCACAAGGGCCGCTTTTCCATTCGAAATACGATGTCACGCAGAATCGTCATCTGCAAAACGCAGCACCTATTCTGCCGCGAGCTGCACTTCCGGCGCCGCTGCGCGGACATCGGCATCGACCTTGTCTTCGAACTTGGTGAAGTTGTCCTGGAACATCTTCACCAGCGAGCGGGCAGTCTCGTCGAACTCTTTTTTGTTCTGCCAGGTCTTCATCGGATAGAGCAGGTGCGGCTCGATGCCCGGCACAGAGGTCGGCACCGAGAAGCCGAAATACGGATCGGTGCGGTACGACGCATTCTTCAGCGAACCGTCGAGTGCAGCGGTGACGAGCGCGCGCGTTGCCTTGATCGGCATGCGGCGGCCAACGCCGTACTTGCCGCCGGTCCAGCCCGAGTTCACCAGCCAGCAATCGACATTGTGCTTGGCAATGTAGTCGCGCAGCAGGTTGCCGTATTCGGCCGGCGGGCGCGGCAGGAACGGCGCGCCGAAGCAGGTCGAGAATTCCGGCTGCACGCCAACGAGACCCTTTTCGGTACCGGCGACCTTCGCGGTGTAGCCAGACAGGAAGTGATACATCGCCTGCGCCGGCGTCAGCTTGGCGATCGGCGGCATCACGCCATAGGCGTCAGCAGTCAGGAAGACGATGTTCTTCGGATGACCGGCGCAACCGCTGCGCGATGCATTCGGGATCGATTCCAGCGGATAGGCCGAGCGGGTGTTCTCGGTCTTGGAAATATTGGTGTAGTCCGGCACGCGCGTGACCGGATCGAACACCACGTTTTCGAGCACCGCTCCGAAACGGTTGGTCGCGTCCCAGATCAGCGGCTCTTTCTCGTAAGTCAGATCGACGCACTTGGCGTAGCAGCCGCCTTCGAAATTGAAGATGCCGTCCGGGCCCCAGCCGGTTTCATCGTCGCCGATCAGCGTCCGCGCCGGATCGGCCGAGAGCGTGGTCTTGCCGGTGCCGGACAGGCCGAAGAACAGCGCGCTGTCGCCGTCCGCTCCGACATTGGCAGAGCAATGCATCGGCATCACGCCTTCCGCCGGCAGATAGAAGTTGAGCGTCGTGAACACCGACTTCTTCATTTCGCCAGCATAGGACGAGCCGCAGATCAGCACGATCTTGCGAGTGAAGTCGATCGCCACCATCGTGTCGGAGCCTTCGCGGCCGCCATGGCGCGCAGCATCCGGACGGAACGACGGCAGGTCGATGATGGTCATGTCCGGCACGAAATCGGCCAAGGCCGCGACTTCGGGACGAATGAGCAGCGTGCGAATGAACAGCGAATGCCAGGCGAGTTCGGTGAAGACGCGCACCTTGATGCGGTAGGTCTTGTCGGCGCCGCCATAGAGATCCTGCGCGAACAGGCTCTTGCCTTTGCAATGCGCGAGGAAGTCCGCATACAGGTTATCGAAATTCTCTTTCGAGAGCTTGCGGTTGCCGTCCCACCACACGCTGTCGCGCGTCAGGTCGTCGACGACGGTGTGCTTGTCCTTCGGCGAACGACCGGTGTGATGCCCGGTTTCCGCGCAGAGCGCACCACCCGCAACAATGTTGCCTTCCCCATTGGCAATGGCATGTTCGTAAAGCGGCGCATCGGTCAAATTCCAATGCACAGCCTGAAGATCCTTCAGGCCGAATTTGTCAGCTCCGTAAGCTTTGTTTCTTACGCCCGTTTCCTGCACGGAATTCCCTCCGAAAAACGCGTCCGCCTGCCCTTGCAGGCTGGTAATTCTCACCCCGATGTCGGCGTGAACATTGAGAAAGGTCAAATAGCGGCCACTGCCCGGCCGCGCGGTTTCTTAGAGCCGCATCGGCTCTATGCCAAGCATTTTGACGTCGCAGCGTTCCAAACTATATCGCTGCAGCGCAACAAATACCGGTACTTATTACGTGTTTGAGCGTTAAGACTATGCGCAGCTTGTTCTCACGATCGAAACTTACCGGGCGTTTTTCCAGCCTTTGATCAGCGCAATCACACCAGCTTGCCGCCATAAAAAAAGGCGGCCGCGTGGTCGTCCCGTTACGTCTCTTTGCTATTATTGTCTCCTGGCTTTCGCCGCTATTGCGATGCGTTTACCACTTCGACGCGGCGATTTTCACCGGACAAGGGCTGACTCGGCACCTTCAGCCGTTCCTTGCCAAAGCCGGCAACGATCAGCGTATCCGGTGCGATCCTGTAGGTCTCGATCAGATAGCGACGCACCGATTGCGCACGGCGATGCGACAGACCAAGATTATATTCGGGACTGCCGGCCGCGTCGGTATGACCGTTCAGCACGAAGGTGCTGCCTTTCAGGCCCGGCTTGATCAGCGCTTCGCCCAGTGCATTCACCGCCACGATCGCCTTCGGCCCGATCAGATCGGAATTATAATCGAAGAAGATTTCGAGATCGATCTTCGGCTTGTCCTTGACGATCTCGGCGATCTGCTCGCGTTCTTCCTTGGCGGCCGGCTGAACCGCTTCGATGGAAATGGCGCGCGTGCGGGCGCGATCGAGAATCTGACGTTCGGCCGCCGCCTTGGGATCGGTGGAGAGCGAACGCGTACCGCCAAGACTGCGCGTCACCGGCTTGCTCGGATCAGCCTTCGGCTTGAGAGCATCTTCAATCTGACTGGCCGATTGCGCCAGAGACGGCGTCGCGCTGGTCATGAAAGCAAGCGAGGCGGCCACGAATAGTGTCGTGAAACGAGTCATCGAACTTACCTTCCCTCCGGACGAGGTTCAATCCTAGCACGGCCAGTTGTCACGGGATCATGCCCTGAATGGACAAGGCCCAAATTGATTGTGATCCCGTGCCTGCATTCGTCGATTCGGGGCGGATGTCGGTTCAAGGCTCCGTGATTCAAACCGTCCTTGCCTCCTGCGCCAGCTTGACCAGCATGGCGCGCAACGGTCCGGCCCCATCGACCCGTTGCGGAAATGGCAGGCGCAGTGCCGCGCGGCCGTTCTGCAGTTCCAGGCCTTCCGGATCAAAACCGACACAACGCCAGTCGCCGTCCGGCGCCCCTAAAAGCTTCGTCGCATAGAGGCGGCAGGCATCGGCATGGTCTTCGTTCATATGCGCCGCCGCGCCCGCTTCGGCGGCCAGCAAATCGTCGGCACCGGCAAGGTCGACCAGGATGTCTTGCGGCTTCAGGTCGACGATCCGGCCGAAACCGGCCACCAGATGCGCCATCGAAATCGTGATCTTGTAGAAGGCGAAATCGCCAAAACCGGCGAACATCTCGGCCTCGGGCTGGCGGGCCAGATAGCGGCGCCGGTCATTCTCGTCGGTCGTCACCACGGCATGACCCATCACCATCACCCGTGCGCCTTCCAACGGATCGCCCTCCTTCCGCTCGTCCAGCATCAGCGACACACGGCTGTCGGCCAGGATATTCTGGGTATGGATCGCCAGCCTGGAAATCAGCAGCAGCGGCGACCCGTCCGCCGAACTCGCGACATTGACTAGCGAGCAATAAGGGTCCCCGGCGCCGGGAATCAGCGTCGCCAGCGCGCCGGACCGGGCCTCTCGCAGCAGCTTTTTGGCGGCTATTTTGGGGTCGAAATCGGCGTTTGGCTGCATATCTGCACCAGGGTCCAGGTTAACCATTGTGGCGGCGGCGCTGGCCGCGGGAACAAAAGGGGCTTATGATTCGTCTTCCAAATTAGAATCATAGAGTTGTTGCCGAATAGTCACATTTCGGCCCAGCTTTACGGGCTTCAAGCCTGCTGGGGTTTTTACCAAACAGAAGAGGCGTCATGCCGACCATCGCTCTCGTCGACGACGACCGCAACATCCTCACATCCGTCTCCATCGCGCTCGAAGCGGAGGGGTACCGGATCATGACCTATACGGATGGCGCGTCCGCTCTCGATGGCTTCAAGTCCTCGCCGCCGGATCTTGCCATTCTGGATATCAAGATGCCGCGGATGGATGGCATGGAGCTGCTGCGACGCGTCCGCCAGAAGACCGACATGCCGGTGATTTTCCTCACCTCCAAGGATGAGGAGATCGACGAGTTGTTCGGCCTCAAGATGGGTGCCGACGACTTCATCCGTAAACCGTTCTCGCAGCGCCTCTTGGTCGAGCGCGTGAAAGCCGTGCTCCGGCGCGGCGCGCCGAAGGACGGCACGGCACCGAAGGAAGTCGACACCGCCAAGGTGCTGGAGCGCGGCTTGTTGCGCATGGATCCCGAGCGCCACACTTGCACCTGGAAAGGCGAGCCGGTGACGCTGACCGTCACCGAATTCCTGATCCTCCAGGCGCTGGCCAGCCGCCCGGGCGTGGTGAAAAGCCGCAACGCGCTGATGGATGCGGCCTACGACGATCAGGTCTATGTCGATGACCGCACGATCGACAGCCACATCAAGCGGCTGCGCAAGAAATTCAAGGTGGTTGACGACGACTTCGACATGATCGAGACCCTTTACGGTGTCGGATATCGCTTCAAGGAAGCTTGATCCGGCGATCTGACACCGCCTCATCGTTGAACTACAATGGGGCCTTCAGGGGCCCCATTGCACGAAGGGGCCATTCAACAGCCAAGGCGCGGACGCCGCAGCGTGCTCGACCGGACCAAAGAACTCGAAAAGCAGGAACAGGCCGCCAATCGTGCGGCGGTGGAGACGCTTGGGCTGCCGAAGGAGCGAGGTCCGCTGCAGAAGCTGCGCGACTATTGGCAGTATTTTATCGGCCAGAGCTCATCCAGCCTCACGCGGCGTATCGTGTTTCTCAATGTCGCCGGGCTGTTCGCGCTGTTCCTTGGAATCCTTTATCTGTCGCAGTCGCGCGCCTTCTTCATCGAAGCACGCATTCGCAGCCTTCAGGTCCAGGCGGAAATCATCGCCGGAGCCATCGCCGCCTCGGCCACGGTGGAGACCGATTCGATCACCATCGATCCGGATCGCCTGCTGGAATTGCAGTTGGGCGAAACCTACGGCCCCGACGACAGCGCTTCGGCGCTTGAATTTCCGATCAATCCCGAGCGCGTCGCGCCGGTGCTGCGCCGCCTGATCTCTCCGACCAATACGCGCGCGCGCATCTATGATCGCGACGGCGTCTTGCTGCTCGACAGCCGCAATCTTTATGGCCGCGGCGACGTGCTGCGCTTCGATCTGCCGTCGGCGGGGGAGAAGCCCGGTTTCTTCGAGAAGCAGCTCAACTCGATCCGCAAATGGCTCGCGAAGGGCGATCTGCCGAATTACCAGGAACTCGGCCCCGAAAACGGCAAGGGCTATCCGGAAGTCTCCGGCGCCCTCAACGGCAACACCAATTCGATCGTGCGCATCAACCAGCGCGGTGAAGTCATCATCTCGGTCGCCACGCCGGTGCAGCGTTTCCGCGCCATTCGCGGCGTGCTGCTGCTGTCCACACAGGGTGCCGATATCGAACAAAGCGTTGCCGCCGAACGGCTCGCCATCTTCAAGGTCTTCCTGGTCGCAGCCTTCATCATGACCGTGTTGTCGATGCTGCTGGCGCGGACCATTGCGGGTCCGGTGCGGCGACTCGCCGATGCCGCTGCACGTGTGCGCCGCCGTGTCCGCACCCGTGTCGAGATTCCCGATTTCACCAACAGGCGCGACGAGATCGGCGATCTCTCCGGCGCCCTGCGTGAAATGACCAACGTGCTGTATAGCCGTA
>JAEXXW010000268.1 GCA_023405565.1 Pseudomonadota bacterium | reverse complement strand
TCAGTGGACATGATACGCTGAAATGGTGGCGCAGACATCTTGACGATGCCGGTACAAAGGTCGGTGACATCGGCGAGCGCGACGGCCGCTTCACGCTGGATTTCGAAGATCCCGAAGGCCAGCGCCTCAGTCTGGTCGATGACGGCGGGGCGGGTGAGGCGCACCCCTGGACGAAGAGCACCGTGCCGGCCGAGCATCAGATCCGGGGACTTGGCCCCATCACCATCACAGTGCCAGACCGCACCGTCAGCGATATCGTGTTGCGTGAATTATTGCTGATGCGGCACGTGCGTGATTATCCCGTTCCGGAATCCGATACTGACATCGTGCATGTCTACGAGATGGGCGCGGGTGGACCCGCGGCCGAATTGCATGTGGCGGCACGCCCGAACCTGCCGCCGGCGCAGCCAGGCGCAGGCGGCGTGCATCATGTCGCGTTCCGGACACCAAACCGCTCCGAATATGATGAATGGGCAAAGCGTCTGATCGATCTCAAAGTGCCGAACAGCGGCAAGGTCAATCGCTTCTATTTCGAGTCGCTGTATTTCCGTGATCCGCACGGCATTCTGTTCGAGATTGCGACGGACGGCCCCGGCTTTACCGCAGATGAGCCGATGGAGGCATTGGGTAAGACGCTCTCGCTGCCGCCATTTCTTGAGAAGCGGCGCGCTGCAATCGAGGCGGGATTGAAGCCGCTGTGACTTCTTCCTTCTCCCCGCTAAAGCGGGGAGGGATAAAGACTAGTTCTTCTTCCGTGCAAAGAATGCTTCGAACGCTGCCTGTGCTTCCGGCGATTGCAGGCGCTCGCGGAAGAAATCCGCTTCCGTATCGATGCGGTCGATGATGTCTTCAGGTGTGCCGCGCATCAGACGGCGGGATGCGAGCACGGCTTCCGGCGGAAGTTTCGCGATCCTCTGAGCCGTCTCCATGGCCAGCCGATCGACATCGGCGCTGTCGGCAATGGCATTGACGAGGCCAGCCGCCATCGCACCTTGTGCATCCATCGGTTCGCCCATGACCAGCAAGGCAAACGCGCGGCGTGGTCCCATGAGGCGAGGAGCGATCAGGGTGGAGGCCGCCTCCGGCACGAGGCCAAGATTGACAAATGGCGTTGCGAAGCGCGCGTCGCGTGAGGCGACAACATAATCGCAATGCAGAAGCATGGTGGTGCCGACGCCGACGGCAAGGCCGTTCACGGCGGCGACAATTGGCTTCTCGCAGGACGCGAGCGCATGGAGGAAGCGCAGTGTGGACGCACCAAGCCCTTCGCCCGATGTCGCGGCGCTCCGGAATTCCTCAAGATCGTTCCCGGCACAGAACGCACCGGGCACGCCGGCAATCATCGCACAGTGAATGCCGGTCGATAGTTTCATGCTCGTCAGCGCGGACGCCAGGGCGTCATACATGTCGGCTGTCAGCGCGTTTTTCTTGTCCGGCCGGTTCATCCGGATGACGCGAATGCCACGATCATCCGTGACGTTGATATGCGGCGACATGTCAGGCCGCATCGCCGGGAAGCGGAGCCGTGGTCACCGATGCGGCGCCCTCGACGACAATGGCTTCAAGACCACGATTCTGCACGGCGATATTCTCGGCAAAGAAGCGCGCCATCGCGATCCGATCTGTACGAACTTCCTCATCATCACGTTTGGTCGCCGCCAGCGCTTCTTTGGCCAGCAGGCAGCCTCCAGTCGCATTGGCGAACAGGCGCAGATAAGGCGTCGCGCCGGCTAAGGCCGAAGTGACTTCTGACTTGAGATGGGCCATCAGCCATGCGGTGGCATTCTCAAGGCTGTCGATGGCTTCGCCAAGACAATTGGCTGTCGCTCCGAAATCGGGATCGTTGGTGTTGCTCAGGTCATCGACGATGTCGCGCAACTCGGCGATGAATGCCTGGATCGTTTCGCCGCCATTCAGTGGCAGCTTGCGCGTGACGAGATCGATCGCCCGGATGCCGTTGGTGCCTTCATAAATCGCAGCAATGCGCGCATCGCGATAATGCTGGGCGGCGCCTGTTTCCTCCATGAAACCCATGCCGCCATGCACCTGGATGCCGAGTGAGGCGACATCGATGCCGATATCGGTAGAGAAGGACTTGGCGACCGGCGTCAGTAATGCAGCCCGGTCGGCGGCGTCCTTGCGCGCGTCGGCATCTTGCGCGAGGTGAGAGCGGTCCAGCGCGATGGCCGTCGCGTAGCAGATCGCGCGTGCGCCTTGTGTCAGCGCTCGCATGGTCAGCAGCATGCGGCGCACATCGATATGCTCGATGATCGGTACAGAGGCGGCATCCTTTGAAGCATCGCCGCGGCCCTGCTTGCGTTCGCGGGCATATTGCAGCGCCTGCTGCGTTGCCCGTTCGGCAATGGCGACGCCCTGCAGGCCGACCATGAGCCGCGCCTCATTCATCATCGTGAACATGCAGGCGAGGCCGGCATGTTCCTTGCCGATCAGGTAGCCGACCGCGCCGCCATTGTCGCCATAGACCATCGTGCAGGTCGGCGAAGCATGGATACCCATCTTGTGCTCGATGGAATGGACATGCACGTCGTTGCGTTCGCCGAGCGTTCCGTCGGCATTGAGCAGGAATTTCGGCACAAGGAAGAGAGAGATGCCTTTGGTGCCGGGCGGTGCATCGGGCAGGCGCGCCAGCACGAAATGGATGATGTTGTCGGTGAGGTCGTGCTCGCCATAGGTAATGAAGATTTTCTGGCCGAACAGCCGATAGGTGCCGTCGGCGTTGCGCTCGGCCCGCGTGCGCAGGGCACCGACGTCGGAGCCGGCCTGCGGCTCGGTGAGTTGCATCGTGCCCATCCATTCGCCGCTGATGAGTTTCGGCAGATAGGCTTTCTTCAATTGGTCATGGCCATGCAGGGCCAGCGCATCGATCCCGGCCATGGTCAGGACCGGTCCGATGCCGAAGGCCATTGACGCGGCATTCCACATCTCCACGCAGGCGGCATTCAACGCGCGCGGCAGTCCCTGGCCGCCCCAGGTGGCAGGCGAGGCAAGGCCATTCCAGCCGGCTGCTGCCCAGGCGGTATAGGCTTCCTTCCAGCCGGGCGGCATGATGACATGGCCGTCTTTCAGCGGGGTGCCGTGCCGGTCGCCGATCACGTTCAGAGGGGCGATCACATCACTCGCGAAGCGGCCGGCCTCCTGAAGGATGGCGTCGAGGTCGTCCGGGCCAAGGTCGCCATAGAGGCCCTCCGCCAGAGCATCGGTCATGCCGGCGCCAAGCTTCAATGCGAAGGCAATATCGGCAACCGGCGCGCGATAGGACATGCAGACCTCTCCTCCAGACGCGGCATTAGGGACTTGTTAACGGCTAGAACAGCTGGCAAAGGGCGTCAATCGGCGGAGGCCTCGCCGGGTTCGGTCGCCGTATCGGGCTCGTCCCAAAGGGCGGCCTCACCAGCAGAATAGACATTGCGATCACCCGGCGTCGCCGCTAGAACCGGAGCCTTTCCGACACTGCTGGGGCGTAGCCAAGTGGTAAGGCAGCGGATTTTGAT
>JAEXXW010000554.1 GCA_023405565.1 Pseudomonadota bacterium | reverse complement strand
ATCACGCGCCGCCGATATTGTCGCTGCCCGGATCAAGGCGATTGCCGCGCATCTGCTGCAGGTCAAAGCAGGCGATGTCACTTTCCGCGAAGGGCGCATTTTCGCCGGCGCTGCGAGCGTTTCCTACGCAGACGTCGGCCACGCCTGGTACATCCGTCCTGACGAGTTGCCGGACAATGTCGATCGCTCCGGGCTGGAAGCAACAGCGGCCTACAAGCCCGAAACCGACAACGGCGTCTTCTCCTATGCGAGCCACGCTGCCTATGTCGCCGTGGACGCTGACACCGGCCTTGTCGAAATTCTGGACTACACCATTGTCGAGGATTGCGGACGCATGGTGAACCCCATGATCGTCGAAGGGCAGACCTTTGGTGGCGCCGCGCAAGGCGTAGGCACCGCCCTTTTCGAAGAAAGTCCATACGACGATAACGGCCAGCCGCTCGCTTCCACACTGATCGACTATTTGCTGCCGGGGCCGACGGAATTGCCGCGCTTCCGCATCCACCACATGGAAACGCTGTCACCCTATTCCGCTCATGGCATCAAGGGTGTCGGTGAAGGCGGCGCAATCGCTCCGTCCGCAGCAATCGTCAATGCCATCAACGATGCCCTGCTGCCACTCAACGCCGTGTTGCGCGATATTCCGGCGACGCCGGAGCGAATCCTTAAGGCGATTGCCAAAGCTAGGTGCGGAACACCTGAAAAGGATGCGGCATGAAACCCGCAGTTCTGGATTACGTCCGCGCACGGACGCTGGAAGAAGCGACCGATTGGCTCGCCGCCGACAATGGAAATAGCAAGGTTTTTGCAGGCGGCCAGTCCATTGGACCGATGCTTAATTTGCGCCTGGCCCGTCCCGACAAGCTCATCGATATCCGGCACATCCCGCAATTGCGTACGATCGAAGCTGACAGCCGCATCTATTCCATCGGCGCGACATGGACGCACGCTGAGATTGAAGACGGCATGATCGAGGATCCGACGCGCGGCTTTCTCCCCTTTGTCGCGCACGGCATCGCTTATCGCGCAGTCCGCAACCGCGGCACCATCGGTGGCAGTCTATCCCACGCCGATCCCGCCGCGGACTGGATGTCCACCATGGCCGCTATTGGCGCAAGCATCGTTGTCCGCAGTTCGAAGTCCGGCACACGCCGGATCGCGGCCGACAGCTTCCTACTCGGCGCTTTCACACCGCAACTCAGTCAAAACGAAATTCTCTCGGCGGTGGAAATCCCCCGCTTCTCGCCAGACATGCGTTGGGGCTATTACAAGGTCTGCCGCAAAACAGGTGAATTCGCAAAAGCCATCGGCGCCTGCGTTGCAGACGCGAGATCGGAGACATATCGCGTTTTGGCAGGCGCCCTGAACGGCCGCCCCCATCTCTTGCCGCAAACGGCCGAACGGCTGAAGCAGGATGGCCCAGAGCAGGCCAGCAGCCTTGCGCGCGACGAAATCGATAACATGCTTGCGCATCTTGATGACGCGCATCGCCAGCAATTGACGGTGGCCGTCCAACGCAGCCTGATGCAATTGGTCGGCCCGCGGAGCGTCTGACATGCCGACGATCGATATCGCTCTCTCGGTGAACGGACAGCAGATACGGCGGCAAGCCGAACCGCGTACGCAGCTCCTGGAGCTTTTGCGTGAAGATTTGAATTTGACCGGCACGCATGTCGGCTGCGAACAGGGTGTGTGCGGTGCCTGCACCGTCATTGTCGATGGCAAGCCGCAACGCTCGTGCATCAGCTTTGCCGGAGACGCCGATGGTGCAACAGTGGTCACTATTGAGGGTTTCGATGACGATGCCCTCATGAACGAGCTTCGCATGGCATTCACCAAGCATCACGGCCTTCAATGCGGCTTCTGTACCCCTGGAATGCTGATCACAGCGCGCGATATCATCATGCGGCTCGGCGCCATCTCTCCGGACCGCATTCGCGAGGAATTGTCGGGAAATCTCTGCCGGTGCACCGGCTATGTCGGAATCGTCGAAGCGATTCACGAAGTCTCCATCGGCAAACAGCCGATCCCGTCCGCGGTTACCGCCCCCACGCCGACGATCATTCCGGAAGCGCCGAGGACCGCGATCGGGCAAGAGAACGTATCGCCGTCCGGATCAGCTCGTCAGAATGAAGCCGTCACAGCCAAGCCGTCACAGCAGGGCTGGACCTCCATCGAACAACGATTGCGGATTTCCTCGCCTCCGGCGCAGGTCTGGGAAAAACTGATCGACCTTCAGCAAGTCGCATCGTGCTTGCCTGGTGCCGAAATCACATCCGTCGATGGGAGCCGTATCGAGGGTCGGATGGTCATGGCACTCGGACCAATGAAGGTTGCCTTCAAGGGTGAAGGACATGTGGATCTGGACGCTGCGTCTCACCAAGGGCGCATGACCGGTCGTGGCCGCGATACAGGCTCAGGTTCCGCTGCGGAGGGCGAAGTCAAATGGCATGTATTACCGGACAATAATCCGGTCGGGGCGAGCGCGCTGTTGTTGGTCACCTTGTCGTGGCGCCTGAGCGGACGACTGGCGCAATTCAACCGTGCCGGACTGGTGCAGGATGTGGTGCAGCGCCTGGCATCGGACTTCACCGCCAACCTGGAAAATTCGATCAAGGGCGAGCCAGTTCTCTCGGACCGGGTTAGGCCGATCGGTCTGTGGTCGCTCATCTGGACGATCATAAAGGGCCGTCTGAGCCGATAACACGGTCATCAGCGCAAAGATGATGATGTGACCGACGGCCAGAACGGATTGTCCCTAGGGGACAACCGGTATCTGGAATCCCTGACCAGCAAACATGAATCCGTCACAGCAATCTCTTGCGCAGCTGTGCACTGAGCATGTCGATGATCATGACCGTCAGCACGACGATAATCATTTGCGCGGCCGTCTCGGCATACTGGAAAGAGCGAATGCTTTCGTAGAGCGTCTGACCGATGCCGCCCGCACCCACGATGCCAAGCGTCGTTGCCGATCGCACGTTCGTTTCCAGACGATAAAGTGCATAGGAGCTCCAGAGCGGGATCACCTGCGGAATCACGCCGAAGATGATTTCAGGCAACCGGTGAGCACCCGTGGCACGGATACCCTCCACCGGTCGCGGATCGATGGACTCGACCGCCTCCGAATAAAGTTTCGAAAAAATCCCGACATTGTGGATGAACAGGGCCATCACGCCGGCAAAAGGCCCGAGCCCGACCGCAACGACAAACAACAACGCAAAGACAATTTCGTTGATCGCCCGGCAAGCATCCATCAGCCGTCGGACTGGCTGGACGATCCAGACCGGAGAAATGTTGGACGAGGCAAGAATCGCAAAGGGCGCTCCAAACACCGCGGCGAGTGCGGTACCCCAGATCGCGATCTGCACCGTTACAATCATGTCGCTGACATAGGCGCGCCAGTCGAGGAAGTTGGGCTTCAGGAAGGCCTGGCCGAACTCCGCCATGTTGCGCCAATCGGTGAAGATGGCGGTAAAGCGGTACATCTCCGCTGGCGACCAGCTCCACACCAGCAACGCAATCAGCGCGATGAGCAGAACCCAGCTCTGCATCCGCCGCGACAAGGGTTGCTGAGGAACCAGCGTTTCGGGCTTTGAAAGGGTCGCGTCCGTCATGAAAGAGATTTTCTTGTATTCTTGACCGGTCATCTTCTCAAACAGCGTCGTGCCGGAGCTTGGGCTCCGGCGCGATATGCGTCACATTCAGTTGGTGCTCGCAAAGCCCGCGGCGAATTCGCCAATCATGCGCTTCACGTCATCGCTCTTGCCCGCCTTATCAGCGGCAATGAACGCATTTACACGCGCCTGGAAGCCGTCTGTCTCTGCCTGCTTTTCCATTTGTTCGATCTTGGCCAGCTCGGCCTTGATCTCGGCAATCTTCTTGGCCTTGTCATCGGCCGACAGCTTCTCGTCGGCCTGCAC